>JANYDP010000505.1 GCA_025363535.1 Verrucomicrobiota bacterium
GAAAAAATCCTCCTGGCCGAGATGGCAAAGCTCCGTGCCCAGGTCGCGGGCGATTTCCAGATGATCGTTGATGACCAGCCCGACGTTCGCCGCGCGCGTCACCGGCAGAATCTTTTCCGCCATGCGCCGGACTTCCTCGACCGGCGAATATTTGGCGCGCAGTTGAATCAAGTCCGCGCCGCCGTCGCAGAGCTGTTGCGCGATTAGTTCGGGCGCGCAACCATGCAGGTAGGCCGTGTCAACGAAGGTGTAAAGTTTGCAGTCAACGAGCGGTTTCATTTTCAGAGTGGCGCAAAGAAAAAGGCGGGCCGCCAACGCAGCCCGCCTTGAAAATTCGGGACGGCTTACTTCGACAATAGATCGCTGACCATGCCTTTTTCTTCCTTCAACTCGGCTTCGGTCGCGGCGATTTTCGCGCGGCTGAAATCATTCAGCGGCACGTTCTGGACAATCTCCCATTTCTTCCCGTCACTGCGGATCGGATAGCTGAAGATCAAACCCTTCTCGATGCCGTAATCGCCGGGCGTGCAGACGCCGACACTGAACCAGTCGCCGGTCTTCGTCGGCGTGGTGAGATTGCGGACGGTGTCCACGACAGCGTTGGCCGCACTGGCCGCGCTGCTCAGGCCGCGCGCTTCGATGATGGCCGCGCCGCGTTTCTGGACAGTGGAGATGAAATCCTTTTCCAGCCATTCGCGATGGCCGATCACGTCGGTCACGGGGCGCGTGGCAATCTTCGCGTTGAAGAAGTCGGGATACATCGTGGAGCTGTGGTTGCCCCAGATGGCGAGATTGCTGATGGCGGTGATGTCCACGCCGGCCTTCTTGGCGAGCTGCGTCTTGGCGCGGTTCTCGTCGAGCATCGTCATGGCGAAGAAACGATCGCTCGGAACGCCCTTGGCGTTGTTCATGGCGATTAACGAATTCGTGTTGCAGGGATTGCCGACCACGAGGACGCGGACGTCGCTGGCGGCGTTCTTGGCAATGGCCTGGCCCTGGCTGGTGAAAATTTTGCCGTTGGCGGTGAGCAGATCTTTGCGTTCCATGCCGGGGCCGCGCGGGCGGGCGCCGACGAGCAGGCACCAGTTCACGTCTTTGAAACCTTCGTCGAGGCTGGAGGTGGGGACGAGACCTTTGAGCAGGGGAAACGCGCAGTCGTCCAACTCCATGCAGACGCCGTTCAAGCCCTTCATGGCTTTCTCATCGGGGATTTCGATGAGGTGCAGGATGACGGGTTGATTGGGTCCGAACATCGCGCCGGAGGCGATGCGGAACAGAAGTGAATAACCGATCTGGCCGGCGGCGCCGGTGATTGCGACACGAATGGGTGCGTTGTTCATAAATAAAAAAGCGGGCGCAAGTATGCGAAGCAGGCTTGGCTCGTGCAAGAAATCAATAAAGCAAACCGTCAAGTCGCTCCATTTTCTCACGACTCGTTTATTGACTCTGCGAGCACCTTTGATAGATTCCCGCTTCGTTTTTACGGTTTCAAAAACACAACTGACGCAGAACTGAATCGAATTTATGGCAAAATCCAAATCCAACAAATACGTCTATACCTGGGGCAACAAAAAAGCAGACGGCGACGGCTCGATGAAGCCGCTCCTCGGCGGCAAAGGCGCGAACCTCGCGGAGATGACCCGCATCGGTCTGCCGGTGCCTCCCGGTTTCACCATCACCACCGAGGTCTGCACTTATTTCTACGCGAACAAGCGCACCTACCCGAAAGTCCTGCAGGCGCAGATGGAAGCGGGCGTCGCGAACATGGAGAAGATCATGGGCACGAAGTTCGGTTCGACCAGCGGGATGCCGTTGCTCGTCGCCGTCCGTTCCGGTGCGCGCGATTCCATGCCCGGCATGATGGACACGATTTTGAATCTCGGCCTCAACGATCAGGCCGTTGTCGCGCTCGAAAAAGCCACCAGCAATCCGCGCTTCGCGTGGGATTGCTACCGCCGTTTCATCCAGATGTATGGCGACGTCGTCATGGGCGTGCAGAAGCGCGAAGGCGAAGACCACGATCCGTTCGAGCACACCATCCACACTTTCAAACACGAGAAATATCACGGCGACATCGTGGACTCCGACCTCACCGCCGCCGATCAGCAGGAACTTGTCAAACGCTTCAAGGCGTTGGTCAAGGCGCGCACAGGCAAAGCATTTCCGAATGATCCGTGGGATCAGTTGCGCGGCGCAGCGGGCGCGGTGTTTGGTTCTTGGATGAACGATCGCGCGAGTGTCTATCGCCGCAAATATAATATCCCGACCGAATGGGGAACGGCGGTGAATGTGCAGGCGATGGTGTTCGGTAACACCGGCGAAGATTCCGGTTCCGGCGTGGCGTTCACCCGCAATCCGGCCAACGGCACGAACGAATTCTACGGCGAATTCCTCATCAACGCCCAAGGCGAAGACGTCGTCGCCGGCGTGCGCACCCCTGAACCTGTGTCGAAGCTCAAGGCGCAGATGCCCAAGAGCTACGCGGAACTCATGGCCGTTCGCAAGACGCTGGAAAGCCATTTCAAAGATGTGCAGGACATCGAATTCACCGTGCAGAGCGGCAAGTTGTTCATGCTCCAGACGCGCAACGGCAAGCGCACCGCCGCTGCCGGCTTGAAGTTCGCCGCCGACATGGTGAAAGAAAAATTGATTGATTGGGAAACGGCGATCATGCGTAACCCGGCTGATCAGTTGGAACAATTGCTCGCGCCGATCTTTGATTTGAGCGAAGTCAAAAAAGCCAAAGTCATCGCCACGGGTTTGCCTGCTGGTCCGGGTGCGGCAACTGGTAAAATTTATTTCAACGCCGACCGTTCCGTGCAAGCCGCCGAGAAGGGTGAAAAAGTTTTGCTCGTCCGCGTCGAAACTTCGCCCGAAGATTTGCGCGGGATGATCGCGGCGGAAGGCATTCTCACCGCTCGCGGTGGTGTCTCTTCGCACGCGGCATTGGTGGCTCGTCAGATGGGCAAGGTCTGCGTCTGCGGCGCGGCGGGCGTCGTGATTGATTACGACAAGAAGACGACGACGATTGACGGCGTAACTTACAACGAAGGCGACTTCCTTTCGATTGATGGCACGTCCGGCCTCGTCTATGCGGGCCAGATCAAAACTGCACCGTCGGAAATTGTTTCCGGTTTGCTCAACAACGACAAGGTTGCGCAGAAGACCGAGAAATATAAGAACTACGTCCAGTTAATGAACTGGTGCGCCAAGGCGACGAAGCTTCAGGTTCGCACCAACGCCGATACGCCGGAACAAACTTCACAAGCGATTGCGTTCGGCGCAGTCGGCATCGGCCTCACCCGCACGGAGCACATGTTCTTTGAAGGCGACCGTATTGATGCGATGCGCGAAATGATTCTCGCGGACAATCTTCAAGACCGCGAAACCGCGCTCGCGAAGTTGCTCCCATATCAACGCGAAGACTTCTTCGGCATCTTCAAGGCGCTGAAAGGTTATCCCGCAACCATCCGTTTCCTTGATCCGCCGCTCCACGAATTCCTTCCGAACTCCAAAGAAGCGCAGATGGATCTCGCGCGCAAGTTGAGTGTGCCGGTTGAAAAAATCATGGCTCGCGTCCACGAACTGCATGAGTTCAATCCGATGCTTGGTTTCCGTGGTTGCCGTCTCGGCATCAAGTATCCCGAAATCACCCGGATGCAAGCGCGCGCCGTGCTCGAAGCCGCCGCCGATGCGACCAAGAAAGGTTTCAAAGCGAAACCCGAAATTATGATCCCGCTCGTCGGCTTCAAGAAGGAATTGGACTTGCAGGTTGCCATCGTTCACGAAGTCGCCGCGCTCGTGCAGAAAGAGAAGAAGGTTAAAATCTCCTACTCCGTCGGCACGATGATCGAAGTTCCCCGTGGCGCGCTCACCGCTGACGAGATCGCGCAGACCGCTGAATTCTTCAGCTTCGGCACGAACGACCTCACGCAAACCTGCCTTGGTATGTCGCGTGACGACTCCGGTTCGTTCCTCGGTGCTTACACCGAAAACGAAATCGTGAAGAAGAATCCGTTCGCCTCAATTGACCAGACCGGCGTCGGCCAACTGATCCAGATCGCGGCGGCGAAGGGCAACAAGACCCGTCCTGGCATCAA
>JANYDP010000538.1 GCA_025363535.1 Verrucomicrobiota bacterium
TTCACGCCGTCGCCCCGCGTGCCTTCCGGGAAAACGATCAGTTGAAATTCCCGGCTGGCGCGGCCAAAAGCTTCCAGTTCGTGGATACGATTGGGGTTGAGCTTGCCGCGTTCGAGCAGAAACGCCGTACGGCGGCTGAGAAATTTTCTGAGCCACGAGGCGTGCCAGACGTTTTTGTCGCCGAGCACGAGAATCGGATAACACCGCGAACGCCAGCACAGCGTGGCCACCACCAGCGTGTCGAGCAGGCTGATGTGATTGATGACGAACAGATGGCGCTGTCCGGGGCGCAACCGTCCGAGGCCGTGCGTGCGCCGCAGGAACGGCAAGGCAAGCACGACGTGCAAAAACAGGCCGAGCACGAACTGGACGAACGCGACTTCGCGCGTGGCGCGCGGCTGTTCGAGACCGGCTTTGACTTGAGGTGGCGGTTTGTCCATGACGCTACTTCACCGTCTGCGCCTGTTTCAGCAAGGCTTCGAGCTGCTGCTGCTCTTTCAAAAACGCCGGGTGCTCCGTGAGCGCGAGGGCGAAGGATTTGGCCGCGTCATCATTTCGATGCAGCGCGAGCAAAGCCCGGCCGCGCAAAGCGGCGTTCTGATAAAAGCCCGGGTTCAACTGTTCCGCCTGTTGCGCCTGCGCAAGCGCCGCCGCTCCGTCCTGGTGTTTCAAAGCGAGCTGCCCCTTCACCAGACATTGTTGCGCCTGCCTGGCCCGCTCGTATTCGCCGGAAGCGAGCGTCGCGTCAGCAGGCAGGGTGCGGGCGGCCAGCTCATGCGAAAAATCATTCACGTCGAACGCGACGAATTCACCCAACTGCCTTGGCTGGGCAGCCGCCCAAAAAACACCCTCGGTCAGATCCATCACCGTGGCGTGTGTGGCGATGAGCGCGTTCAACGTTGCGCGATGACCGTTGCCGGCGAACCCGCCGCCGGGCAGTTTGCGGTCGCGCAAAAAATCCACGGCCCCTGTTGCGTTGATCGTGCCGTGCGCCGCGCGCAGCAATTCCCCAATCCGCGACTCACGCGAAACCGAGGTTGCCTCGGCCATGTAGTTGGTATTACGCGCATCGTCCTTCAAGCCGGGCGCTTCAAAATGATTCGGGCAGATGATTAAATCGTCTTCCGCCTCGCGCACCTCGGTGGTGGCGGGCGTTTTTTCCACCACGACAAATTTTCCGTCCGCGCGGCTGCCCACGAGCCAGAGCGTGGAGACAAAGACTTTTGCCTCGCGGATGATTTTCAACGCCTCGGAGAGATTGTGTGCCTCCTGCAAAACTTCGCGCGCCACGATCGCCACCGGCGTGGCGGTTTCCCCCGGCAGACTGGAAGGGGCACCGTTGATCGTGACGGAAATGCCCGCGCGGTTCATGCCGGAGACCACCCCCGTCATGCCCGCCCAGGCGACGGAGATGAACGGAATCCCTCCGTCCGGTTCGCACATGATGACGACGCGGTCACGGCTGAAAACTTCGGCGGCCTCCCAGTCGAAGTTGCGGCCCGTGATCAGGTGGGCATTGATCGTCGCGTTGCTCCACGCGCCGAATGCCGTGCAGCCGGCCCGCGCGATCAGCGGGTTATCAATCATCATGTAGGAAACGTCGTGCGCGGCGTGGTAGTTCAGGATGCGGTTGTAATACGCGCCGAGTTCCGGATGAATGTCCGGGCAGCCCAGCGAGGCACCGAGCATTTCCAGCCGGTAATCCAGCGGCACGAAATCGCTCAGGTGCCGGTTGCGGTACATGACGTAATTTTTCAGCAGGTTCACCTTCCACTCCTCCGGCACGTAGCCGTGGACCATGTCGAGGAATTCGTTTTCCAGCGTGTGAATCTGCGGCTGCAGCAGCACGGCCTTGGCGTAACCGATTTCAAACGGGGCACCTTTCAAAAACACCGTGAGCAATCCGTCGCGTCGGCCGACCCACGATTTGCCAAGCCAGGTTTTGCCGTCGTGGGTTTCAGGTTTGAGCTGGAGAATGGAGGTGTCCTTCGGCAGCGGTGGTGGCAAGGCAATGGAGCCGCGCACCAACCCAGTCACCCACAGCCAGCCGACCAACACGAGCAGTGCGCCGCCGATCAAAATGCATTTGAGCCATTTCTTCATGCGGTGCGACCCAGCATTAAAATTGTTTCACCCGCCGGCTGGCTGCCCACGGAAAAACTGGCGCGGGCCTGGATCGCACCGTCCTTGTCCGTCAGTTTCAATTCCACCCGCACAGTTTCCCTCGGTGAAATCGGCAGCCGGAATTTGGCCTTGGAAATTTCCTGCACCGTCAGCGGACATTTCAAAACCGCCTCGGCCATCAACCGCGTTAGCTCCAGTTGAAACACGCCCGGCAGAATAGGGTTGCCAGGAAAATGTCCCGCGAACACCAGATCGTCTATGCCAAAACAAAACTCGCAAGCGAAGCGGCCGTCAGCTTCGGCAAGCGGGCCACGGATCTGCGCCGCCTGAATGGAGTTTCGCATCGTCATGGCTTGGGCGCGCGGGTGGCGTCAAACATTTCCGCCGACTGCGGACCGGGTTTGATGGTCACGATGTTTAAATCGAGTTTGTACCAGCGGCGTTCGAGCACGAAGTGCGTCGGACTCAACTGCTGTCCCGGACAACTGGCTTCGGGCGCGTTGCCGAAGATGCAACGCACATCAGCAGCCAGGTAATCATGAATCCATTTCGCTTTGAACGCGCGGCTCGACCGCATTACCACGGCTTCACCGTTGGGCTTGATCAGCACGTCGGCGAGGACGTTGCCGAAATTTTCCGTGACGATGAGCCGCTGACCGTTCGTTGCGCTGCGGGCGAGATAACCGTTCAAGGTGAACTGCCGCCCCAGCACCGTCAGCACGCCGCGCTGGGTGATGAGCGCGTCGGCGGGAAAAGAATTTGGCGACGTGACGAACCGACTGCGCGGCGGCGTGGCGCAGCCGGCGGCCAGCAACTCGAGCAAAACGGAGAGCATTCCCAATTGAAAAAGGGTGGCGGAGTTTTTAACGCAAAGACGCAAAGACGCAAAGACGCAAAGAGAGTGGAGGGATTTGTCGGTGGTTTCCGCTGGCCCGCCCGCACCACCGCAAAGAAAATTCCGCATCCGCTTGAAAATTTTCGGCCCGCCTGTGCGCCTGTGCGCCTGTGCGTCTTTGCGTTGAATCCGGCCTGAATGGATTTGACTAGCGTCCATCATCCACCGCCGCTTTCACCGCCGCGATGTCCAGCGGCTTGGTTTGATCGAAGACTGTGGGGGGAAATTTCACACCCCGTTTTTCGCGGTTGAAAATGATCCGCGTCAGGTCGCCGCCCGGCTCATTCATCACTACTTCGAGGGTTGCGGTAAAGTCCGGCCGCATCTTGACCTCCAGCGCCGCCAGCATCAAACGCACGTTTTCGTCCAGCGGCACCATCGTCACCACCGTCACGCTGCCGGTGGCCACGGTTACGCGGAAGTCGTTAGTCAGGCCGTCGAGTTTGCCTTGGTTCATCAGCGTCATCTGCTCCATGACGCGTTTGAGCATCTGGGGGAAGCCCAGCTTGAGTTTTTTCCACTCGCCGTCGGTGCGCTCGAACTGCGCCACGGATTTGCGATTGCCGAGCAGGATGGATTGATAGGGCGCGGTGGTTTCCCAGCGGATCTGGTCGGGCCGGTCAATCAGCATCACCCCTTCGCTCTTCAACGGCTCTTGGAATAATTTCAACTGCCGTTCCTGCGTGAATTCGAGATAGAGCGAAGTGACGCCTGACATCTTACCTTGCAACTCGCGCAGCAGCGGCTTGGGATCGGCCACGGGTGTCAATGTTTCCTCGGCCCGGGCCACGGTGACCAATGAGCCAAGCGCGAAAGCCAGCGCGACCAGCTTCGCAATTGTCGGCGCGCGGCGTTCACGCCGCTTCATCGTGCGAATGGAAAGCAGTCCTGGCAATTCCCGGGTCGCTCCAAAATGGGCGTTGAAGCGGGCTGAAGCCCGCGCTCCTCCGAAGTTGATATTTGTCCGCCAGATCATTTCAAAATTTTGTCCAACCGCACGACTTCGTAGCCGCGCTCGTGCAACTTAGCCAACAACAGTTTCACCGTCACCAGCAAACGCTCGGCGGGGATGTTGCCGTCATGCAGCAGGATGATCGCGCCGGGCTGGAGCTGGCGGACGATGCGCTTCACGACGCGCTCGGGGTCCTTCACCTGCGTGTCGAAACCGCGCGCCGTCCAGCCGACGACTTTCAATCCCAGTGCGCGCGCGGCGTGAAATACATTGGGGTTCGACAAGCCCATCGGCGGGCGGAAAAGTTTGGGGGCGATGCCGGTCGCCAGTTGAATTGCCTCCTGCGCCTGCGTCAGCTCGACCTTCAAGCGCGGGATGGTGAAAAAATTTGTCGCATTGCTGTGGGCGAAGGAATGGTTCTCCAACAGATGACCTTCGCGGACAATCCGCGCCGCCAGCTCGCGCTCGGCGGCGACACGTTTGCCAATGGCGAAAAACGCCGCCTCCACGCGCGCCTCGTGTAGCAGATCAAGCAGCGCGGGCGTTGAACGCACATCCGGCCCGTCATCAAAGGTCAGCGCCACGCACCGCCGTGAGTTCGTGCCGCGGCAGATGAACGGCCCGAACAAACTCAAGCGCGGCCACACCACCCCAAGGCTGACGATGGCGAATGAAACGATCAGCGCGCCGATGAGCAGCGCATAATTGCCACAGAAAATCGCCAGCGCGCCGACCAGCGCCACCACGATCACGTGCATGTGAAAACGGGTCATCTTGCGAACACGGATTTGCCCATTACCGTTGGACGAAACATAACGCCTTGGCTCCACGGGCCGCCAACGTGAACATCAACACGCCCCGGCTGCCTTGGCGCACCAAGTCCACGGCCGCGGAAAAGCCAAACGCGGATGCCGAGTGAAATTCTCCACAGAGTTGTTTGTAAGCTTCATGTTTCAATGGACGTCCCGCGAGCGTTGCCAATTCAACCGCGACCGCTTCGTACCTTTCGTCCAGCTTGGGCAGTCCCTTCGCGCCGCTCAAGAACACGTCCACCTGCGCGAGATCCACCGCCGCTGCAATCCACTCCGCCTCGCGCCTCGCATCGAACGGACGACGATACCGCCCCAGCTTCACCGCCGTCACGCGGGCCAGCGGCGCAGCCGTGGACTCCGTGCGCGCGAGGCTGGCAATCATCACGCCTTCGCCGGGAAGGATCTGCTCGTTCCAGATGCCCCAGCGCTGGCCGATGCTCAACGGG
Organism: Verrucomicrobiota bacterium; assembly: GCA_025363535.1. Classification (GTDB taxonomy): domain Bacteria; phylum Verrucomicrobiota; class Verrucomicrobiia; order Limisphaerales; family CAIQOK01; genus CAIQOK01. The sequence goes on from JANYDP010000538.1 coordinate 5,230, forward strand.
TATTTGTTCAACTCATCCACCGCGCCCGCCAGTACAACATCTGCTTCGTCCGCCGCAAGCTGGTTCATCGCCTGCCACAGCGCGCACTCGAAAGAAATTTCTCCGGCGGTCGGCGCGGAATTCAATCCGCGCGCGCCCTGGTCAATTGCGATTTGTCCCGCGACCGCGTTGTGAACCGAGCCGGGAAACCGCGCCGGCATCGGCTCACGCTCGTCCTTGGCAATCAGGTTTTCGATGAACACCGCGCCTTCTTCGAGACAGCCGAAACCAGTGCCGAGCGCAATCGCCACCCGCTGCGACGGATCGGGCGCATGGCTGCGGCGCGCGGCCAGCAACGACATCTGCGCCATGCGATTCAGCCGACGACGCTGGTTCGGACTGAGCGATGCCGCGTCCGCCAGCGGGCCGCATTCGCGCACCGCAACTTTTCCCGGCGGCAACGGCGCGGGAATTTCGCGCACGCTCGTGACGCTCGGGCTGATGACTCCCACCCCCGTGACCGACACCGGGCCAGGCAGTGACGCACGGGTCAGCGGCGCGGTTTCGGGCGTGGAAAAAATCAGCACGGCATTGTTGCCGCCGAAGCCAAAGGAGTTGCTCATCACATGACTCAACGGCGCGGACTTCAACTCAGTGACAGGTGAAAGACCGATGGCGGGATCGGGCGAACTGAAGCCGGGACTCGGCGGCAATTGCTGATGGCGCAATGCCTCGATGCAGACGACCGCTTCAATGGCGCCGCTTGCTGCCAGCGCGTGGCCGAAAAATCTTTTCGTGCTGGAGAACGGCGGAACGTGGTCGCCGAACAAAGTTTTCAACGCCTTGGATTCGGCGAGATCATTTTCGCGGGTGCCGGTGCCGTGGGCGTTGACGTAGCCAATCGCCGGCGCGCTGAGTCCGGCCCGGCGCAGCGCCGACTGCATGGCCGCGAGCGCCCCGGCTCCGTCGGGATGTGGCGCGGTGGCGTGATGCGCGTCGCAGCTCGCACCCCAGCCGGTGAGCCGGGCTAAAATTTTCGCCCCCCGCTTCACCGCCGTCTCCTCAGCCTCCAGCACCAGCACCGCCGCGCCTTCGCCGAGACTCATGCCGGCGCGCGCGGCGTCAAACGGACGACAGCCGGTCGCGTCCACCAGCAACAACGATTGAAACCCCCCCCACGTCATGCGTGAAATGGAATCCGCACCGCCCGCGAGCATCACATCGGCCTCGCCGGACTGGATGAGTTCCGCCGCCATCGCAATGGCGAGCGCGCCGGAGGAGCAGGCCGTCGCCACCGCCATGCTGGGACCGGACAGCCCAAATTCATCGGCGATCAAATCCACGGAGGAGACGCACTCGTGATGGCGGGTTGACCGCGGCCGCATTTTTCCGTGCTTGATCAGATTGATGAGAAACTTTTCGCTGTCATAAGAGCCGCCGACGGAGCCGCCGAGCAGCACGCCGGCGCGGTCGGCGCAATTTCGAAAATTTATTTTGGCGTCCGCCACCGCTTCCCGGGCGGCGAGCCAGGCGAGTTGATCGGTGCGTGAACTTCGTGCCGGCGCGCCGAGGGCGGCGAGATCGTGCTGGATTTCGCCGACGGGAATCTGGCCGTAGCGCGGGGATTGAAAGAGGGTGAGTGGCTTGAGTCCGCTGGAGTGGGTGGCGATGGCACGCCAGACTTCGCCAACGCTGATCCCGGCGGCGGTGACAGTGCCGAGGCCGGTGACGACTGGAAAACGCAGGGACACTAGGCGGGACGTTTGGCTTCCACGAATTCCGCCAGGGTGCGCGCGGAGCGGAACGCGGGGCGGCCTTCCTCCATGTCCTTGATGACGATGCCGTAATTTTTTTCCAACATCACGACCAGTTCCAGCGCATCAATGGAATCCAATTCCAACCCCCCAGGACCAAACAACGGAGCCTCGTCGTCAATCTGCTCCGGCGTGACGTCCTGCAGGTTCAGGGACTCTATGATTTTTGCTTTAAGATCGTTCGTTGAGACGCGCATGATTGAATTAATTTGGCCGATTTCCGGGCGCAAAACTAACACACACCGATTCCATGTCACGGCGATTTTCCCTTGGTGACAGGCCGTTCCTTGGTCTGCCATGGGCAGAAAGGCACGCACCTACGCACCGAAAGCACGAAAACCGCGTCCGTCTCAAAACGGGTGCGGTTTTTTCGCGGGCTTGTCGGAACAAACGCTCCCTCGCGGAGCGGCAACCACGCGTTCGGGGAAATCGCTGAACACGCCATCCACGCCAAGCCGCTGCATCCGGGCGATGTCCCGAGATTCGTTGACCGTGAAGACGAACACCTTCAAGCCCCGGCGATGCGCATCCGCCACCAGCTCGTCCGTCACGGCGGTGCGGCTGACATTTACAGACCACGCGCCGAACCGTTCGGCAAACGCCGCCAGGCCGCGGGGAATTTTTTTGATCAGCGCACCGAGTTGGATCATGGGCTGGAGCGTCCGAACCTGCCGCAGTTGCGCGTGATCGAAGGAGGAGACGACAAACTCCTCGTAACGCCAGCCGCGTTCGCGGACGTATTTGTCAATCAACGCCGCAACCGGAGCCGCAGTGTGCGGGCCTTTGAGTTCCACGTTGATGACGGCCTGGTGAGCCACCGCAGTGAATACTTCCGCCAGTGTGGGGATGCGTTCACCGCACCCGGCATCCAGCGCGCGGAGCTGGGCGAAGGGTTTTCGGCTCACAAAACCGTGGCCGTTGGTGGTGCGGCCCAGCGTCCGGTCATGAATCACCACCAGTTGTCCGTCCGCGCAATACACGTCCACCTCCACGCCGTCCGCGCCGAGTTCCAGCGCCTTGCGCACGGAACGCAGCGTGTTTTCCGGTTCGTGCCCGGCGGCGCCACGATGCCCGAAGCAGAATAATTTTTGCGGTTTCATTGAAGCCAACACTGGCCGGCACCATGATGCCCGGGTCGGCACCGGTTGGCAAAATGTTGTGGCATGAAAGACCGCCGGGCGGCATTCTCAAAAAAATGAACTGTCTCGTCACCGCCGGGCCGACCTACGAAAATTTGGACAGCGTCCGTCGGCTCACGAATTTTTCCACGGGTCGGCTCGGCTCGGAGTTGGTAAATTTCCTCGCCGACCACGGGCACAGCGTCACTCTGCTGATCGGACAGCAGGCCACGTGGCGCAGTGAACGTCAGGCCGGACGGGTCGAGATGTTCACGACCACGGCGGATTTGCAGGCGCGGCTGGAGCGGTGGCGCGGCGAGCCGGTGGACGCGGTGTTTCACGCGGCGGCAGTGAGTGATTTTACCTTTGGAAAAATCTGGCTGCGTTCGGCCGCCGGCGAGTTGAGCGAAATCAAGTCCGGCAAAATTTCCACGCGCGCCGGCACGTTGCTCGCCGAACTGGTGCCCACGCCCAAGCTCATCGCCGGGCTGCGCTCCCTGTTTCCACGGGCCAAACTCGTCGGCTGGAAATATGAAGTGGATGGCGACCGCGCCAGTGTTTTGCGAGCGGCGGAAAATCAATTGTGCGAATCTCGCACGGATGCCTGCGTCGCCAACGGCCCGGCGTTCGGGCCGGGCTTCGGACTGGTCAACGGCCCCGGCCAATGCCTGCAACTTTCGGACGTGGGCGAACTGTTCACCGCGCTCGAAAAGTTCATCCGCGGATGACGGGGCAGTTCTGGCTTCCATGAATTTCCCAAAGCTCAACCGGCGAAGATTTTTCAAGACCGCCGCCCTGATGGCTCCGCTGGCGTTGGTGGCTGACGCGAAATGGATTGAACCCACGCGGGTCAAACTGTGCCGCGTCAATCTCGCCAAGGGAAAACCGTCGCACCGCTTTGTTCACTTCACTGACCTGCATCACAAAGGCGACCGCAAATACCTGGAGTCGGTCGTGGCGACCATCAACTCACAGTCGCCGGATTTCGTCTGCTTCACCGGCGACCTCATCGAGGACGGAAAGTTCCTGGACGAGACGCTGGAGATTTTAGCCGGCGTCAAGACTCCGATGTATGGCATTCCCGGCAACCACGATTACTGGAGCAAGGCGTCGTTTGAACCGATCAAAAAGTGTTTCGCCGCGACCGGCGGCGCGTGGCTGGTGGATGAGCAAATCGAGATCGCCAGTGGAAAAATCAATCTCCTTGGCCAGGCGCAGATCGGCCCGCGCCATCCGGTACCCATCGCCAAACCCGGAATGATGAACATCCTGCTCATGCATTATCCGGCGTGGGTGAAAAATCTCGGCGGCGCAAAATACGATTTGATCCTCGCTGGCCATTCGCACGGCGGGCAGGTGCGGATTCCGTTCTACGGGCCGGTGCTGGTTCCGTTTGGCGTGGACGAGTTTGATCTGGGTCTTTTCCAAACGGCGAGCGGCCCGCTGTATGTCAATCCCGGCATCGGTTACATCTACGATTACAAATTTCGTTTCAACTGCCGTCCGGAAATCACGGTGATCGAGCTGTGATGCGGAACTCCGAAGCCACCCCGTTTTTTCTCCGAGTTGCTTCGTCCTTTATGGCGGACTACCAGCGGGCGCTGCCGGAGTCGGCTTCGGCGGCGACAAATGCGTCAGCGCGTACAGCATCAGATAAGCGATGAATAAAAACACCGTGAACAAAATCGGGAATGTCACCGTCGGGTGGTAGAATTGCGCCCCGGTCGCCCACGAACTGATGCCGTCAAACACTTCCGACGGCTTGGTCACGACATCCCAGCTGTTGAACCGGTGGAAGCGGCCGAGATAAATTCCAAAGCTCGTCAAGATGGCCATCAGCGCCACAAAACCCCAGCCCGCCCGGCCGCCAAATTTCCGGGCGACCAGTCCCTGCATCAGATAGAGCGAGACAAACCACAGCAGCAGCCCCGTCAACGCGCACGAAAGAATCATCACCAGATCCGCCCAGTAATGCCGCGCGGTCGCGACGGAGATATGCACAAGATCCGTGAAGATGTACGGCGCGTTGGGGAAAAAAACGAGCCATCCGCCCGCGAACAAAGCGAGCCGCCAGTTCTTCCGGGTCACGGCCCGGACTTCCTCGCCGGCGAGCAGCGCAAAAACCAGCGGCATCCACGCGAGGAAAAGATTCCAGACCAGATAGCCGTGATGCTGCAAGCCGCCGCGCAGATTTTCGGCAGCCAGCACTTGGATCACCACCAGCACGGAACTGACCACGGTGGCCAGGGCCATCGCCAGCACCGGGGCGAACGTCTCGGGTTTCAAAAGGAGTTTCAACAGTCTCATGGGAAAATTACGCAGAGGACACGGTTTTCGTTTCAAGCTCGCGGCTCCATCGGCGGCACAACCACAGCGGCACGAACCCAAACACGCCAAACGAACAGTCAATCAGCCGCCACCAAATTGGAATTCCGCGCAGCCCGCCGAAGACAAAGGCAAACGGAAGCACCAGCACACAGGCGATCAGGCCGAAGTCAAACAGCCAGCGGTTGCGTACCGGCTCGCGCAACGCGCCGACGAAGGCAATCGCAATCACGAAATGCCCGAACGCCAGCCAGTCCGTGCCGTAGAACAGGAAGGGATGTTGCGAGCCGGTCGCGTGCAGCGCCTCGCGAATCGTGAGCAGCCAGCGGGCAAATTCGCTGGTGGCCGTTGCACTCGTTTGTTCCGCAATGCCGAACCACTTGGCCATCACGTCAAGCTCGGCCGTCAGTGGCATTGCCGTGGCCCCGCTGACGACGAGGCCCGCGATGATGAACCAGGTCAGCCACCGGATCCGCGTTTGGAGAATTTGGGCGTGATTCATTTTTGTTGGCCGGCCGGCCCGGCAGAATATTTCCGCCACGCGCTCACGATGGCGGCGGCGATCACCAGTACGGGAACCACCAGCACAAACGCCATGTAAAGAATAAGGTAAAGCACGCCCAGTTCGGCGGAATGTCGCCAGCTCATTTCCGTTGAACCGACCGTGCCGCATAAAATGCTGGTGAACTCACGCAGCCCGGCCAGGTGCGCCACGAGAAAAAGCAGGGCTAGCACCGCCGCGCGTTGCAGCAGGTCTTTCGGGGATAAAAAATCCGCCCGCCAGAGCCGCCGGATTTTCCGCAAGAATCCTTCGTTCATGGTGGAGGATTATTTGGCTTTTTCCCAGAGCGGGCCAAGCGTGGTCGCGTAGAGCAGCGCCGAGTCGCCGACCTGGTTGCTGGCGCAGTATTTCAAACCGCCATGTTGGCGCGCGGGAAACGCGGCGAAGTCGAGTGTCGCGGCCAGCGCAGTCAGAAATTTTTCATCACCAAACGCGCTCGCCCCGATGAACGCCATCCCGCTCGAACCGGGGCTGATGTTGAGCACCGGAATGATCGGGCCGGAGTCCACGTCCGCCGGGCCATGCCACGACTGCGGCCATTCGTGGGCGTAACCAAAACCCAGCGTGACCTCGCCGAGTTCTTTGCGCGCACGGTCGTATTGATCCCGTGCGAACGCGGCATCCACGGGCTGCAACATGTGGGCGACCATCCAGATCGTTGAGCCTTCCGGGCCGTCCATCGGAATGCCGTCGGCATTGAAACTCGACACCAGCAGACCAGATTCGCGGTGAACCAGCTTCTGTTTCGCCATCGCGATCCAGTCGCGGCACAAGTCGGCGTGGTCGCTGCCATCCAGGCGGTCGGCGAGCTTGAGCGCGGCGAGCGCCACGCAATGGTCGAAGACCCAGCATTCGTCGGGGTAGCTCTCCAGCGCCAGATGCGGACTGCGGCGCAAGCCTTCGGTGATCAGATTCACCCGCTCGGTCAAGAGCGACTTGTATTCGGGCTTTTCTTCGAGGCCGCGCCGGGCCGCGAGCATGAGCGCGATTTCGCCGTCGAGAAAAAGACTCCGCGCCGGCTGCGCCACATAGGGCCGCGCCTTGGCGTAGGGCATGAGGAAAACGTAAATGCCCTGTTCTTGTTCGAGCCGCAGGGTTTCTTCGACGATCCGATCCATCGTTTCGAGATAGGCTTTCTTTTCCGCCGGGTCGCGCAGCCCCATGTTCGCCAGCGACCAGACGAGGAAACTGCGCCCCATGAAATCCCACTCGGCATTGCTGGCGCGCATTCGTCGCAATTCCTGCTCGCGAAGTTTGGGGTCCGTCCACAGGTGCAGATGGCGTTCGGCCAATGCGCGCGCTTTGGGTGACAGGCCGGAAGCGGGGTTGAAGGCGGAAGCCGGGTGCGTAAACCAGAAGTGAATGCACGGAATCCAGATCAACGCGGCGATGGCCAGCGCCGCCAGCCCGACCAGGATTCGTTTCACGCGTGACGCGGCATAAGGTTTCCAAGGCGAGTTGAACGGGAACGGTTTCAGTTTCATCGTGATGGTTGGCCGATTGAGCTATTCAAAATAACAGCCGTTGGGCGGCCTCAAAAACGGTTTCAAAAAAACTGCCGCTGAAACCATCCGGCACGATAAATTCCACCGGGCTGTCGGGATTCCCGATGAAGGGGCGCAGCACCCAGCAAACCTGGCTGCCCAGAAACAGGTTGCCCACCAGCCAGGCGAACAGCAGGTTGCGCGCACTGGCGGCGTTTCCGCTCCAGCGGTGCAACAGCGGCAGCAGGCTGGCATTGCCCATCACGCCGGCCAGGGCGATGAAAAACACGAGGGTTAATTGCATGAAGCCATATTCCGCGGAAGCCGCCCGGGTGGCGGCGGTGAGCGCCGGAGTGTTCCAGACGATGAACAGCGCCACCGGACTGAGCGCGCCCAGGATGAACGACGCGATCGCAAAACTGAACAGCACCATGGTGAGGGATTGGCGGAAACTCAGATTGATTCCCAGCAGCGGGGCCAACATGCCGTTCAACAGCCCGTTGCCCAGGGTCGTCAGCAGAATCACCAGCGGGAGTTTGATGCTGGTGTAGAGCGACTGCCGGGCCTCGCGCCAGCACCCCATGGTTCCGCCATACATGGCCGCGCCCACCACCACCGCCAAGAAGCAAAACCACAGCAGTCTTGACGGACGACGCACGACCCACTGATGAAGCGTCTCGGGATCGGCCCGCAGGAATCCGCCCACGGAAACCAGTTCGACCGGGGCGGGTGGATCGAGTGTCGGGATTGCGGATGGCATGTGGGTCTTGTGGAGGTTTGCCGGCGTTTAGAGTTGTTGCGTTGGTTCAATCGTTCGCGCGGGATTTTCTATCCGCCCTGCCCATCTCGTCAAACCAGTGGCTCAGGAAAAATTTCTTCTCCGTCGGGAACAGCGTGTCCGCCGTGCCGACGATGGGTCGCAGCGCCGTGCTCATTTGCAGCATCACCAGCATGAAGATGATGACCCATGTGCCCAGCCCCGCGTTGGAGCGCGCGTTCGAGTGGGCAAAGGCCGCGCTGAGAAAGCGCACGCCAAACACCGTGGCGATCAGCCAGAAGAGCAGTTGCAAAAAGCCCATCCACGCCAGCGACTCCGTGGACTGCGAGAACAGCCACGCCACGGGCGCAAAGCCGATCAGCAGAATCGTCATCAGCATCAGCAGCCCGGCGACCATCCCGAAAATTTCCACCAGCCGCGCCTTCGAGCCGCTCAGGCACGCGAAGATGTACAGGCTCGGCAGGCAGATGATGGCCGAGATCAGAAGGCCGCCGGAAATTTTCACCGGAGCGGCCCACCATTGCACGCCGCCGGAAAACGAGCCGACGATCACGCCATAGACCAAACTGCACGCCACCGCGATGAAGAGCATTGCCGCGATCAGCTTGCCGCCGCCGGGCTGGCGCAGTTGGAACATCACGCGGCGCGGCTGCCGCAGGATGGATTCGATGGCGGACGCCAGGCCGGTGATGGCTTCGCGTTCCTCGGGAAATTCGCCGAGGCCCGTGCGCGGCGGATAACTGGACGGCGGCACGTTTGGTGGAATTTGCGGCGGCACACCGCCCAAGGAACTGGCAAATTTTGCGGCGGTTGGTGGCGGCGTCGGTTCGGGATTGGGATTGTTTTCATTCATACGCATGGGGGGTTTGGTTTAATTGAACAGTTGGACAACAGAGTGAAAAATGGTTTCAAAAAAATTCCCACGAAAGGCGTCGGCGCGGAGAAATTCCACCGGCATCGAGGGATTGCCGATGAACGGCCGCAGCACCCAGGAAAGCTGGCTGCCCAAAAACAAATTGCCCGCGAGCCACGCCAGCAGCACCCGCCACGACGTCGCCGAATCGCCCGCCAAGGCGCGTAGCAGTTGGAGCAGGCGCAAGTTTGCCGACACTCCCGCAAAGGCGATCATGCCGACAAGCAGCAACAGGATCGCGGCGTGCGTGGACGAGTTGGTGGCCCAATCGCCCGCGCCATCCACGAGCGGCGGCGCATTCCAGATCACAAATGCCGCCAGCGGACTGAATGCGCCGAGGATCGTCGCCGCCAGCGCGAAGCTCGCGAGGATGGCGAGGAACGACTGGCGAAAGTGCAGCCGCAATCCCAGCAGCGGCGCGAGCATGGCATTGAGCATCGCGTTGCCGGCGGCGGTGAGCAGCATGATGAGCGGAAGTTTGATCGCGCCGAAAACCGCCTGCCACGGATCGCGCCAGCAGCCCAGCGCCGCGCCGAACGCGCCCGCGCCCGCAAGGATCAACGTCACATCCCGCGTGACGTTGGTCGTGCGCCAGTCCGCCGTCCACGCCGCGAGCGCCGCCACTTCGCCGCGCAGCAGCGTGCCGACGGAGGTGGAATTGATTTCGGTGGCGGGCCTGTTCACAAGGCTGGTTGGTTTGGTTTGCCGTTGCACGTCTTCCTGGGCATTTCTTATCACAAGCTGCGCCATCAACTCCACTGGTTTTATCACGATGCTAATTGGTCTCCAAGCCTTCCAAGGGGGCTTCGCGCGGCGGCCGGCGATTTTTCAGTTCTTGCATCAACGGCGCGGCCATCAGGGCCAGGGCGATGAGGAACAACGGCCAGTTGAAATGAACGGGGAGCATCGTGCGAATGGATTCCAAACCATTGCCGGCCATCCGCAGCGAGTCCGCCATGAAAACATAGAGCGCAAGCACGCCGCCGGAAACATTCAAAAGCCACGCGCGCTTGCCTGCCGGCGCGGGGCGCGTTTCAACCTGGCTGACCAGCGTGCCCCACAAAATCATCAGCCCGGAAATCAGCACGGGCGCGAGCACCGGCCCCCACCACACCAGCGGAATCAGAAACAGCACATCCCAGTCGAGCAACGATTGCGGCCAGCCGCAGATCACTTTTAGAAACACGTAATAAAAAATATCCCAAACCCCGAACGCGATCAGCGCGTAGCCCCAGCGCGCCCGCCAGGTTTTTCCCGCGAGCACGCCGACGGTGAACAGCATGACCAGTGTGGCGAACTCGCGCGGCAGTTCCACCGCCGCAATGCCACCGATGACCGGCAGCGGATTCGGCTGATACGGCACGATGCGATCCATGTGCAGGCGCAGGTAAAAGACGACCGCTGATTCCACCCACGCCATCGCCATCGCGAAAACCACGACAACCCACCAGCGGCTCCGTTCGGCTTTGAAGGCTGGCAGGCTCATCGGGCGCCTTCGTGTTGAAGGGGTGAAAGTGCGCCAACACTTTTTGGGTGCGTGGCCGCCAACTGGTTGAGCTGGTGGACGACGCCTTCAATGACCGCGTCCGGCGTCGAGGTTCCCGCCGTGAGGCCGACCGTGTCCTCCGCGTGAAACCATTCGGCGCACAGATCGGCGGCGGTTTGGATGTGATGCACGCGGTCACAGTGCCGGTGACAGGTGTTGACCAGTTCATGCGTGTTGTTGCTGTGCGCGCCGCCGATGACGATGACGACATCCGACTTCTCCGCCAGTTCCACGGCGGCGTTTTGCCGCTGCTTGGTCGGTTGGCAGACGGTGTCCACGAACTTCACTTCGGAATTGGGAAAACGCCGACGGATCGCGCCGACCAGTTGCCGCACCTTCTCAATCGGCTGCGTGGTCTGCGCGGCGACGCCGAAACGCAGACGCCGCGCAAGCTGCTCGACGTCCTGCTCGCTCAGCACAATATCGCACTGAGCGAGATCTTCCGTCAGCCCGCGCACTTCCACATGGTCGCGTTTGCCGATAATGACCGGATGAAAACCTTCGCGCACCAGTTGCTTCACGGCCCGATGCGCGACGTGGACGAGCGGGCAGGTGGCGGAAAGCACGTTCAACCCTCGCTCCCGCGCCGCGTTCATGCGCCGCGCCGAAGCGCCGTGCGCGGTGATCATCACCGTCGGGGTGGTCACGTCGCGGGTGTCGTTTTGAAACTGGATGCCATGCGCGCGGAGTTTGACCAGAACGGTTTCATTGTGAACGAGGTCGCCCAGGATGGTGAGCGGCTCGGCGTCCGACTGTTTCAGCGCCAGCGCAATCGCGTCGCGCACACCGAAACACATGCCCAGATATTCTGCTCGAAGAATTTTCATATAGGCCTCCACAATTTATTTATCCGTATCGCTGGTCTTGCGGGCAAACCAGTCGAGCAGCAGGAATATGCACACAAAGAATGGGAACACGCCGTAAAGCGTGTCGCTCGCCGAATGTGAATGCCAATCCACAGCCACGAACGCCTGGATGCAGAACGCCACGGCAAGCAGCGTTGCGACGGAGCCCGGGAGGGAGACGGGCAGGTAAAACCAGCCGATTTGCTTGAACCAATTTGTTTTCATATTTTGCATTAACTTTGTGATACAAAGTAAAAGACCGTGAGCTTTCAAATCTGTTCAAAAGAATTATTTGGGTTTGTTTTGCCGGACGATCTGTTCAAGCAGGGCGATGTATTCCGCGAAGGCTTTCCGGCCGGCCGGCGTGAGGGAGCAGGTGGTGAGCGGCCGGTTGTTTTGAAAGGATTTGGCCACGGATACCAGGCCCTCCTCCTGCAATGTGCGGACGTGGGTGGAGAGATTACCGTCCGTCAGGCTCAAGGCGTCGCGCAGTTCGGTGAACGACAATTCCGGCGAGGCCGCGAGCATGGCCATGATGGCGAGTCGGCCTTTCTCGTGGATGACACGATCAAGCTGGAGAAACGGTGCGGGGTTCACGGTGCGGGGTTCCGAGTCTCGGTGAAGTAGAGGTAGATGCCGTAGGCGAGATGCAGGCCGCCGAAAAACAAGCTCATCATCTGGTTGGGATTTATCAACCAGCCTCTATGCTCGTGAAATAAAAGAAATACGCCGGCCAAGACAATGAAAACCCAACCGAACAGGCGCATTCCGCGAGAAATAAAAAATCCGGCCGCATGAACGGCGCAGCCGTAAAGAAGCGCCCATATGAAAACCAAAGGACCAAAAAGATCCGGCGCGTTTTCCAACGCGAAAATCAAGCCGAGCAAAAAACCGACACTGAGCGGCGGTGCCATGGCTTGTGCTATCCGGCGCGTCGGGGGTGACCAAAATGGCTCGCGATCCTTAAAAGCCTGACGACGAGCAATCAGGAATGCTCCTCCGGTTGTCACGGCGGCGATTACCAGCCACATCGTTGCGAAGGAGCGTATGGAATTCAAATCCAGAAAGGTGCCAACCAGGGAACCAAGGACGCCAAGAGTTCCAGCAAATAACATGATCGGCGCGAGGGCGCGGCGGTAGAGCGCGGAACGTTCCATCAACGTGCGGATGACTTGCAGATGCTCGGCGGCTTGATTCGTTTCCATGCTGTTACTTTGCAGTGCAAAGCATTGGTTGGCAAGTCCAAACAGGAAAGCGGTACTAAAGCCACCGCAGTCCAAACGCTGCCGCGAACGCCTCGCGCTCTGGAACCTCGCGAAGCGTCTGGACTGCGGCGGTTCACCGCCGCTTTTGGGCGGGGCAGTCAGATCGTTCTCCTTTAATCGCCTTCCGACTCCGGCTCGAAAGGTTCGATCAAGACCTTACCCAGCACATTCCGCGAACGAAGTTTGGCAAACGCGGCGGGCACTTGATTGAGCGGGAAGATGGAATCAATCACGGGCTTGAGCTTTCCGGAGGCGGCCCATTCGAGTGTAACCTGCATGTCCACGCGATTGCGGCCGTAACTGCCGATGAGCCGTTGCTGCTTGACGAAGATCGGCCAGAGATTGAGCAAGACATCGCGGCCCGCCGTCGCGCCGCAGGTGACGATGGTT
>JANYDP010000547.1 GCA_025363535.1 Verrucomicrobiota bacterium
CCAGCCAGCGACAATTTCGCCTCGCCCGCCTTCCACACCGCGATGCGGCTGCTGTCCACGCGGCTCATCTGGCCCGCGCCCGTGCCGAGCGTGCGGCCTTCGCCGACGTAGAGAATCGCATTTGATTTCAAATGCTTCACCACGCGCCAGCCAAACAGCATTGCGCGCAGCTCGGCTTCAGTCGGTTGCCGCTTCGTCACAATCTTCAAATCCGTTGCCGACGTCACCTTCAAATCCCGCTGTTGCAGCAGGAAGGAATTCGCGCCCACGCTGCGCACATCCCACGGCTCGCTGCCCAGCGGCGACTTTAAGACCTTCAACAGCCGTAGATTTTTCTTCTGCTGCAAAATCGCCAGCGCCTCCGGTGAAAAATCCGGGGCGACAATCACCTCGCTGAAAATTTCCGCAATCGCCTCCGCGCACGCCGCATCAAGCATCCGGTTCACCGCAATGATGCCGCCGAACGGCGCCTGCTTGTCCGTGGCAAACGCTTTGTCCCATGCCTCGCGCAGACTCGTTCCTTGGCCAACTCCGCAAGGATTCGTGTGTTTGAGGATGGCCAGCGTCGGAAGATCCTTTTCAAACTCTGCAATCAAGTTCGCCGCCGCCGTCAGGTCCAGAATGTTGTTATAGGAAAGTTCCTTGCCGTGGAGTTGCTGAAAAAATTCGCCGAACTTGCCGTACAGCGCCGCAGCTTGGTGCGGGTTTTCACCATAGCGCAACAACTGATTGAGCGGTGCGGAAACCGATAGGGCTGGCGGTAATTCTGAATTCTGAATTCTGAATTCTGAATTCAAATGTGCGGCAATCGCCGCGTCGTAAGCCGCCGTGCGTGCGAAAACTTTCGCGGCGAGTTTGCGACGAGTTTCCAAAGTCGTATTGCCGCTCGCTGAAATTTGATCCGCCACTTCCGCATAATCGAACGGATCAACGACGACCGTCACGCTGTCGTGATTCTTCGCCGCGCTGCGCAGCATCGAAGGCCCGCCGATGTCAATGTTCTCAATGGCGTCGTGCAGGCTCACGTTCGGCTTGGCGACCGTGGCTTCGAAGGGATAAAGATTCACCACCACCAGATCAATCGGCTTGATGGCGTGCTGTTTGACCGCCGCCTCGTGCGTGGCGTTGCCGCGAATGTAGAGCAATCCGCCGTGGACGAGCGGGTGGAGCGTCTTGACGCGGCCATCGAGCATTTCGGGAAAGCCGGTGTGTTCGCTGATGTCCTTGACCGTGAGGCCGGCGTCGCGCAACGCCTTGGCCGTGCCGCCGGTGGAAATTAATTCCACGCCTGCAGCGACGAGCACTTGGGCAAAGGGAACAAGTCCGGTTTTGTCCGAGACCGAAAGCAGCGCGCGTTGAATTTTCACGCGCGATAAAATCCACGAAAGCCGCTGTCATCGCAACCAGCAAATATAGCGCGCGTGACAAATTTTGGCATCCCGCAGGTCTTTTAGCGGGGAAAATTGGCTTTGAAACCGCGCCTTGGTTTCGCGGCTACCGCATTTCAAACCATTTTTGTAGCCTATGAGGCTCTTGGGCCAAGTCAGATTACCTTGTGGTCCACGTCACGATGTCCGCATGTGAGGCAAATACCAAAGGCTCCACCATTGGGAACAAACTTCTGACATACACAACCTGGATACTCGCAAGCACCCCATGAATTGTAAATCTCCACACCTTGGCTATCTTCTTCCAGCAAGACGGTGGAACCGTGCTCACAATGACCTGTGCTTTCTTGTGTTTTGGTTTGTATTTTCATTTTGTCTCCGTCCAAATAATTTTCAGAGCGACCAAGTAGTTCGCACCTTGACCTTGAAACAGTCGAGGCATTTCACCAGTAGGACGGGGAACCGGTTCGGCATTACACGTATCTTTGCCTAATGTTTCCGTTCCCTTAGAAGTAAAATACACCATTCCAATTATGGGTTCTCCCAGAAAACTCCAACCTGTTAAGTGCCTACGAAGTTGCAACGTCCCATAATTAGTATCGCCTTCATATAGCACTTGTTCCAAATGTTTTTCTTGGCCTTCGGACCATTCCCCAAGTTCAATTATTTTGCCGTTTATATCCAAAAACAAATCATCAGAATTGTGTCCGGCTGTTGCATAACACTTCATTCCCCACAAGATTATTTTCAAGTGCTTAGTTGGAAAATCATTGTAATTGAATGCGTTGATGATCAATGGTTGTGTAAGATTACCTGAGATCGACGCGGAATTATTATGACTTAGCATCTTTTTCCCGACGGCATGTTTTAGAATAATTGCCGAGCGAGTGCCATCATGCGTTAGTCTGTCGTGTTCTTTTGCATCTTTGCTGGCTTTGGAGAATGTGCTTTCGTCAGGCCCATCCCAAAGAGCATGCTGCGATCCACAAGTTGCGTAATATTTTTCTCCTTGGCCAGTGGCGCAACCAGTCACTATTCCTATTAAAAACAGCAAACCAGATGTCATTGAAATAAAATATTTCATTTCAAATGTTATCAATAGTCGGCTGGTCAGCACAATCAGAAAAATCCTTAAAGCCGCGCGCAGAGTGAATCGGCAAAATGAATCTCAAAAATCTAAAACCCGTCTTTCACGTCCGGCAAATTCGTGATCATCCTTCCGGATTATCCAACAATTCCTGCAAGCGAAACCGCAACGCGGCGGGCACGCGCGTCAGCCAGCTTGCATCCACCAAACCCACCTCCATCAAGTCGCGCAGATGCACGCGGTCTTTGTCGTGAAACGAGGTAAGCTTCATCCGCACCAGCGCGTCGAGTGAAAGCAGGTGGAAGGTTTCGGTTGTCTCCGATTCGGAAACGTCAGGCGCGGGCGAGTCGTAATCCGGTCGGACTTTTTCTGAGGCAAAAACAATGTGAACCGCGTCCCGTGCCTTTGCATCCGGCCCATCAAGAAACATGTCAATGCTCGCCGCGTGCCGGTAAACAAACCCCGCCCGTTCCAAAGCCGCGCGTGCCGCCAACAGGTCAGCGCGACGCAAAACGATGTCCACATCCTGGGTGTTGCGCACCGCCGCCTCGTCCACCCGGGAAACCCACGCGGCCACCGCGTTGCCGCCCGCCACCGCGTAGGGAACCTTGGCCTGCTCCAAAGCCTGCGCCGCACGAAGCAACCGCCGCCGGACATTTTCCACGGCGTTGCTCATGCGTTCCCAGGAAACTTTATGGTAGGTGGTGACGGACACAAATCATTCAAGCCAGCGCATAAACGGCGGGCCGATATTTTGCTTCAGGCGCACGCTTGCGCGAGGCGCGCATGGATTCCACCCACAATTCCTGGGCAATCAAAACTTCATGCATCGCTGCTTCCGGCGTCTCGCCGTGAGCCGAGCAGTATTTCAAATCAGGAATGTCGGCGATATAGCACTTGTCTTCCTCGCTGTAAAAAACATTGATGTGATAGCGCGATTTCACGGCATTCAAGCAAATGCCAGCCTCCCACTCGGTTGAGGAATAGTCCAGCCAGCTTCGCTCGCGGTTTTCAAATAAGCGTCAATCATTTCTTCGGCATTGCGCAGCGCCTCGACGCGAGTTGACCCGTCGCTGATGAGCTTGGGAAGTTCCGGCACTTCGGCGAGAAAACAACCATCCTCCTCGCTCCAATAAACCACAATTTCGTATTTTGTGTTCATAACAGACCATTTGCCTGCAAGGTTTTTCGCGCTTGTCGGACCTGATAAGATTTCGCACAGCCATTGCGCGGTTGCAAATTGATTGCGTCTCGCAAATCAGCGCGCTTAAAAAAATGATGGCTGCCGGAAATTCTCATTTCAAATCCGAGTCGCTGCAACAAACCGCAGATTTCCTCAAAGTCCCAACCTTCGTCGCGCCGAAAATCTCGGAGCCGTTCGAGTAATTTCTCCTCACGGCTCATACTTGGTTCAATTCCCCAAATACTCTCTTGGATCAGTGACCTTGCCGGTCAAAGCGCTCGCGGCCACCGTGGCGGGCGAGGCGAGGAACACCTGCGATTCCTTGTCGCCCATGCGGCCGGGAAAGTTCCGGTTCGTCGCGCTGATGCACTTGATGCCCGCTTTGTTGATGCGGCCAAAGGTGTCAACAGGTCCACCGAGGCACGCGGC
>JANYDP010000550.1 GCA_025363535.1 Verrucomicrobiota bacterium
ATCAGTTCCGCGCGGGGCGTGCGCTTGAGCAGGTAGCCGGTCGCGCCCGCCTGCAGCGCCTGGAAGATGTGCTCGGAATCCTCGTACACCGTGAGCATCACAAATTGCGCCTCCGGGCACGCTCTGGATGTGGCTGTGGCCGCCGATCTGGGCCAGGCGGGAGCGCAGGTTGCGCAGGCCGTTGCCGACGGGGTGGCCCGGCGCGGCACCGCCATCACCGAAGCGTGGCTGAGGTCTGTCCATCCACCGGCGCATCCTCAATCTCGACCGGAGGCGGGATGGAATTCGGGTGCGCGGTCGGGCAGCCGTGAACGCCAAGGCGGGTTTTTCAGCCGGATTTGCCAGGCGGCTTCTTCACCGCGCGCTTTTTTCTGGGTGCTGTTTTCTTCGACGTAGCGGTCGTCGCATGGGATTCAGATTTGGCCAGCAGCATGCCGGGGCGGATGACATTTGTCCTGCCGGGAATCGCCGTCGGAACGGCACAAAAAAACAGCGGTCGAAATTCGCATCGAAGATTTTCCACAATCACCGTCTCCCTCAGCCTTACCACCGCGCCGAGCAGCGCGTAATGATGCTCGACCCCGTGCGGCGGCAGCGGCTGCGGATTCAAGTCGTCCGCCTGGGGCCATTCGACTTGGCCGGTCGCCACGCGCGCCGGAATCAGCCAGTAATCGCCCGTGCGGTAACTGCCGCTGTTGGAAAACTGAATTTGCACGCCATCCTCCAGATCCATCCAGACGACCTGATCCGGCGTTGCGCCCGCCGGTGATTCCTGAATCGGCACGGCGTTGTCGTCAGCCAACGAGACCGCGTCCGTCGCAACATGATCCCAGCGACGCACCTTCGGGTTAGCGGGAAAATTGCTGATCGGTGGCACCGTTGTGGACGGATCAACGGAAAGAATATCACCCTCTACTTTGACGAGCTGCACAAGCAAGCCCGGCTTGCCGAGCAACTCGGCAGTGTCGTCGGACAGCTCCACCCAGTTGCCTGCCGCAAAACCACGCGTGCTCGCCACTTGAAGCTCGCCGCCTTCGCCGCCGAGCCACGCCTTCGCCACGCTGCCGTTGTCGCGCGACCACTTGAACGTCGCCGTGCCCGCCATGCCGCCGCGATGAATTTCCACGCGGTAAAGCTGGTTTTCCGCGCCGCGATATTTTGAGGCTGGCGGCGTGACGCAGGCATCCTCGGTTTTCATACCGGGATCCACTCGCGCCACGAGGAATGCCTGGCTGATGCGGATGAGCTCGTTCAGCAGTGTTTCATGCACCGGCAAAAGCGCCAGGCGTGTGAGTTGCGTCAGTTGATCATCCACCGGCTGAAGCTGCTTGAGCACATTGACCTGGCCTGCGGTGTCGGTCGTCGCCACAGTTTGAAACTGTTTTTCCAACTGCGCCTTCTTGGTCCACAGGTCGTTGGTCTGAGTTGTCGTCGTCTGTTCCGCCGCCGCCAGTTTGCGCCGCAATTCAGCGGTGAGCGGCAGTGCCTTGACCTGCCAGGCGACTTTTGCGCGCGTGCAGGTGTCGGGCCCTCCGAGCGCCTTTTCCCGGATGGCATCATCTTCGATCGGTGTGACATGGTGTTCCCACGCATCGAGGTAAATCCAAAAGGAGAGACTTCCTTCGGCATTCGCACTTCCGGCGATGGCTTTCAGCAGCGCGTCGTCGGCGGGCACCGGAAAATCCGGCTGGGTTTTGTACGTGCAATGATCCGTGTCGTTCTCAACCAGAATGCCATCAATGTAATAGCGCCCCTTGCCGATGGTGAACCCACCGCTGGCGTCGGTCGCAAGCACGAAGCCGCCGTCCGCGCCGGCCGGCGCGGCGTACGGCCCGATGACGTCGCGCGCCAACGTTCGCAAGTGGTGCAGTTCAATCGCGGCCTGCTCGTTGTGATCCGCGTCCAGTGTCACGCGTCCCTGCTGCATGAGCACGCGGCTGAAATGTTTTTCGGAGTGAAATGTGTCTCGGGTGAAGTCGCCTTTCATAAGTGGTTTCCTTTTTGGTTTTTCAAATCTTCAGGTTCAGGTTGCGTGAATGATTCCAACGTCCATGCCGGCCGGAGTGAATTCGTCCAGCCGCGCGAGCAGGTTCGCCGCGCGCTGCGGTTGGAACAAATCATGGAACGCGCCCAGCTCAGATTCATCGTCCGCGCCCCGTTTGATTTCATCTGCGCAGGTGTCGGCCAACTGGCAGTAATCCGGCGTGCCGTAATGTTCGCTGTTGAATTGCGGTTGGACGCGTAATCGTTCACGCGCCTTGGCCGCGTCCAGTTCCGCCGGTGTCGGCGCGGGAAGATTTTTGCTCGCAGCCTCGGCGCGCAATTTTTCCTCAATCGCCTGGGAAACCAGATCGGGCTGGCAATGATAACGGCGCGGCGTCCGGCAGCCATACGGCACATGGCAAAATCTCATGCAGCCGAGCTGACGCCGCGCAACGTTCAGGCAGTTGTTGAAAAGGCAATTCTCCGCTCGCGCAACGGCATGAACGTCCACGATGCCAAACACCGTGCAGCGCAGAATCGTCAAGACCGCGTGCGCCACTGCGAAGCCCGGAGCGCCGAGCGCTTCCCGGTCGGGAGCCGTCGCATCCAAAATGCTGTCGGTGATGGAAACCGGGATCGGATCGGATTGCACTTCGTCTTCATGGATTTGAATCGAGCCGAGAAGGCTGTGCTCAATGCGGACTTTTG
>JANYDP010000479.1 GCA_025363535.1 Verrucomicrobiota bacterium
AAAGCACCTACATCCAGGAGCCGCCGTTCTTCACGAACTTCGCGCTCACGCCCGGCAGCATTCAGCCCATTAACGGCGCACGCGCGCTGGCGATCTTCGGCGACAGCGTCACGACCGACCACATTTCACCCGCCGGTGCGATCAAGAAGTCTTCGCCCGCCGGAAAATTTCTGACGGACAACGGCGTCGAATTCGCCGACTTCAACAGCTACGGCTCGCGGCGCGGCAATGACCGCATCATGACGCGCGGCACATTTGCGAACGTCCGCATCAAGAACCTG
This sequence comes from Verrucomicrobiota bacterium, assembly GCA_025363535.1. Classification (GTDB taxonomy): domain Bacteria; phylum Verrucomicrobiota; class Verrucomicrobiia; order Limisphaerales; family CAIQOK01; genus CAIQOK01. Next base: position 282 of record JANYDP010000479.1, read on the forward strand.
ATGCTCGGTGGCAAAGAGGGTGGCGACACGGTTTTTCTGACCAAAGCACAGGCGCAGGCACCGGCGACGATTTCGATTTACGATGCGGCGATGGAATATCAGAAGAGCGGCACGCCGCTCGTGGTGATTGCCGGACAGGAATACGGCACCGGCTCGTCACGCGACTGGGCGGCGAAGGGAACTTCGTTGCTCGGTGTGAAAGCGGTCGTCGCGCAAAGCTTCGAGCGCATCCATCGTTCAAACCTCGTCGGCATGGGCGTGCTGCCGTTGCAATTCAAGGAAGGCACCACCGCGCAGACCTTAAAGCTCGACGGTACCGAAACCTACGACATCGTCGGCCTCGATGCGAACATCAAACCGCAGCAAGACCTCACGCTGAAGATCACGCGCCAGAACGGCAATGTGGAAAATGTAAGCGTTCGCTGCCGCATTGATACGCCCATCGAAATTGATTACTACCAGCACGGCGGGATTCTGCCTTATGTGTTGCGGCAGTTGGTGGCGAAGGCGTAATTTGGTCTGCGACTTAGCGCAACAAGTCCGTGAGACCTGTAAACCAAATCGAAATAGCAGGTTTCAAATCTATTCGCGAAGCGAAGCTGGATTTGAAATCACTGAACGTGTTTATCGGGCCGAATGGCGCGGGTAAATCCAACTTCATCGGTGTATTCAAACTCCTACATCGAATTATCGAGCAAAAGCTCGCCGTTTATGTTGGCGAACAGGGAGGTGCTAACTCGCTCCTCCACTTTGGGCGCAAGCACTCACAAAACATCTCGCTGAAGCTCCAGTTTGCTAACGGTAGCAATTCGTATGGCTGCATTCTGGCTCCAAATGCAGAAGACAGCTTGTTCTTTCAGGATGAATGGTGCGCCTTTAGCGGAACCTTTCCCCGTAGCGGACACCAAGCCAGTGATTACCGAGTTCAATTAAGTCTGGGGGGACGCGAAACTCAATTGCTTCAGGAGGCAAATCATCACCAAGGTGGTATAGCCGCTCATGTTCGAGATGATTTTCGAAGCTGGCGTCTATACCACTTCCACGACACCAGTCCCTCTGCTGGTGCCAAACAGACAGGGGAACTGGCAGACAATCGGTTCCTCCGTGATGACGCATCCAATCTGGCTGCATTTCTTTATCAGCTTCAGCAAACTCAAAAGTCCAACTTCGACAATATCGTCGGTGCTGTTCGGATGGTAGCTCCGTTTTTTGAAAATTTTGTTTTAGCCCCGTCAAAGTTGAACCCGGACAAGATTCGGCTGGAGTGGAAAGAGAAAGGCAGCGACGAGTATTTCAACGCTTCCGCCTTGTCAGACGGAACACTTCGCTTCATCTGCCTTGCGACGCTGCTACTACAGCCGTCATTGCCTTCCGCAGTGTTGATTGATGAGCCAGAGCTCGGATTGCATCCGGCAGCTATCACACTTCTCGCCGAATTGCTCCGCTCTACATCGAAGCGTTCGCAAGTCATCGTTTCCACCCAGTCCGTCACGTTGGTCAACCAGTTAGCTCCTGAGGAGGTTGTCGTGGTTGAGCACAAGGATGGCACCAGTTCCTTCCAGCGATTGGCTGAAGACCAATTGAAAGATTGGATAGGCGATTACGGTTTGGGCGAACTTTGGGAGAAAAACCTCGTAGGGGGTCGTCCGTGACATGGTGAAACTGCTCATACTGGTTGAAGGGCAAACAGAGGAAGCTTTCGTCAAGAATCTCCTCACCACGCATTTTCTCAAACGAGGAATTGCCGTGATTCCGGTCATTGTTGCAACCAAGCGATTATTGACCGGCGATAAGAAGCGCGGCGGCTTTGTCCCATACGTTCGACTCCGATCGGAAATTCTCCGTCTGTTAAACGATTCGAGCGCGGTCTGTGTAACGACAATGATTGATTATTACGGGCTGGCTCCGGAATTTCCCGGCCGAGGAATACCGGTTGGAAAGACTGCTTTGGAGAAAGTTATCTCCGTGGAGCATGCCTGGGCTGTTGATATCAACAGCCAAAGATTTATTCCCTATCTCGCATTGCATGAATTCGAGGCAATGCTTTTCACCGCACCAGACGAAATAGCAACTAGTTTTGGGCTGCCAGCGCTTAAATCATCCCTTCAGTATATCCGAGCGTCATTCAAGACACCGGAGGACATCAACGATCACGAGGAGACCGCGCCATCAAAACGTTTGAGCAAGCTGTTTCCGGGCTATAACAAGCCGTTTTATGGTGAACTCATTGCCGAGCGAATAGGCATTGGAAAAATTCGAGCTGAATGCGCCCATTTTGCTGTTTGGCTCACCAAAATTGAATCACTGAAAGGGCCGCCTGCGACAGATTGAATATCGAGTGAAGTCCAAACGATTATCTGTTTGAATACCACGCTCCTTTTGATTTGCGGGCATTTCAAGGGTAGGCTCCGTCCATCGTGCGCCGCCTTTTTCAAATCATCTTGATGGGTTTGTTGTTTTCAGCCACCGCATTGGCCGAACGCATCAATCAAGAGGGCCGTATCCTCGGGGCGTTGCCGGTGGTGACAAATTCTATCTTGTTCAACACCACCAACGCGGACGTCGTAGTTTCGGCGATGCAGATTTTTCTCGCGACGAATCCCTGGAACGAAGACATTTCGCAGCGTCCTTTGCTGCCGAACTCGGACGCGATGATTGCGCAGATCAATTCCGATGTCGGCTCTTCGCACCGGAAGCTTTCTCTGTTCCAGGAAATGAATTTCGTTCTCGTGCCGGACAATCAACCGCTTGTGAAGTTCAGCTTTGCCGCAGACTACGCCGATGAATGCGATTTCAACGGTGGGACATCTCCAGTCGGTTTGTATCCGATTCCGACGAACATGCCGGTTGAAGGCTGGCCCGCGAACGGAATGACGCTCACACAGTCGCAGACAGTTTACGACGGCAGCGACAGGCATGTGATCATGGTGCAACCGGGCGCGGGGTTTATTTATGAATCATGGCGGGCTCTGCGCGTTTCAACAAATTGGGGAGCGACCAACGGCGCGATATTCAATCTGAACACCAACGCGCTGCGACCAAACGGCTGGACTTCCGGTGACGCGGCGGGTTTTCCGATGTTCCCCGCGCTGGTGCGCTACGATGAATGCCAGCGCGGCATGGTGGAACACGCCTGCCGCCTGGTTGTCGTGCGTTCGCGCAACACGAACATCTATCCCGCCACGCATTACGCCGGTTCCGTGTCTGCGGGACAAACAAATTATCCCGCGATGGGCCAGCGTCTCCGGCTCAAGGCGAATTACGCAATTTCCAACAACTGGACGACGGCGGAAAAGGCGCTGCTGCTCGGTTTGAAAAAATACGGCGCGATGGTGTCAGACAACAGCAGTTCCTTCTTTTCCATTTCCATCACACCGGATGATCGCTGGGGGAATGCGTTCAACAACATTTCCAGCGTGGTGCTGGCGATCACAAACTTTGAGGTCATTCAAACAACCGGGCCAAACGAGGGGCCGCGCTCACCAGGCGCGCCGGTGGCGAATGCGGGAGCGGATCAATCAATTGCGTTCGGACAGCCCGCGCAGTTGCAAGGTGTCGTCAATTTCACGGGCGCTCAACCGGCAATTCTGTGGAAACAATATGCCGGCCCCGGCACGGTGACGTTCGGCAATGCGGCGCAGACGAACACAACCGCCAGCTTCAGCGCGCCGGGAGTTTATACGCTGATGCTGAGCGCAGACGATGGTGTTCATGCCGTGGCTTACGATGCCGTGGTGATTACCGTTTCCCAAATCATCTCGATCGCTTTCACGCGCCAGGGCACGAACCTGAATCTCAGTTGGACGGGTGGGACGCCGCCGTTTGTGGTGGAGCGAACCGGTATTTTGCCGGCCAGTTCGTGGAGTGGGGTGGCGACGACGAGCTTGCAAACTGCCAGCGTGCCCATCACCAGCACCAACGGTTTCTTCCGCGTGCGCGGGCAATGATTCGTGCGGAAACCGGCTTTCCAAATTTTAGTGCTTCGACTCCGCCAGGCCGCCGGCAGCTTTCGCGGGCAAATCTCCCCCGCCGAGTTTGCGGTGGAAAAGCTCCAGCGCCATGCCGTAACACTGCATTGCCAGTGCGGGATCGTAGCGATGGCCTTCGTCGCGGAGGAAGGCGTGCTGGCCGTTGAATTCGTGCCAGGTGAAATTCACGTTCAGGTCACAGAGCGCGCTGTAAATCTTCTTCCGGCCTTCGAGCGGGACATGCGGGTCTTGCTTGCCCCAGAACATGAGGAGTTCGCCCTTGATGTCTTTGGCGCAGGCGAGCGTGTCGTTGCCGGTTTTGCTGAACGTCTCCTTGTGGAGGTCGGTGGCGTAAAAGCAGACGGCGGCGAGCACGTCGGAATTTTTCGCGGCGGCGCGGAAACTGAGATGACCGCCGATGCAGATGCCGAGCGTGCCGAGTTTGCCGGTGCAGTTTGGATGCGACTTCAAGTAATCCAGCACCGCGCGTGAATCTCCGTCCATGCCACGCAATTCTTTTTCCAGTTTGAGCGCGTTGCCGCGATCGGCACCGCCTTGGTCGTAAGCAAGCACGTGCCCGGCGGGTTCGAACTCATGCCAGATTTCCGGCACGGCCACGACATAACCGTGGCCGGCCAGCAATGCGGCGGTGCGGCGGATCGGCGCGGTAGCTTGGAAAATTTCCGAGTAGAGCAGGATGCCGGGATAACGGCCTTCCGCTTGCGGGCGGAAAAGGAAGGTCCGCATCGGGCCGGTCGGGGTTTGCAGGTCAACGAATTCGTTGTCTTTGATTGTCATGGCGCAGCGAGACTAATTGGCTGCGGCACGAACGCAATTGGAATTTGCCGCTCCACGCCAGGGCGAGGCGTGTCAATCAATTCGCTGAGAAATTCCGATTGCAATTCGGCGCGGCAGCGGGCAGAATTTGCTCCCTTGGTTCGGGGCGTAGCGTAGTCTGGCTAGCGCGCTTGTTTCGGGTACAAGAGGTCGGGAGTTCAAATCTCCCCGCCCCGACCATTTATTAAAGGAAGTGTGGATGGGTGGTTAAACTCCAACCAAGTGTTAGTTACGACTTGCGCTACTGCGGGCCCGAGACGGATTGTCCGCCGCACGGGTATTTTACCTCAAACAAACACAACGCTACAGGGTCATGGTTCCTCGGTTTGAACACCCGGCACGGTAACAATTAGAACACCAGCGTCTGGATTGAATGCGCCGGGCTGGAGGTGCTGGCGGCCTGGCCCGCGCACCACAGGAAAAAGGGCAGATCTTTATCCGTGCTGTTCATCACCACCACCACGATGCTGCCATCGGGGTCGCGAAACGCCGTGGTCAGCAATGTGGTGTTGTCCTGGTCCAACCCCGCCAGCTACCTGCTGCTGCGCAGTACGACGAGTTTAGTTCCACCTGTCGCATGGCTGCCCCTCACCAACACGCCAGCCAATCAGAACGGCGTCTGGCAGCTCTACTGGACGCCAGTGGATGCCGTCCGCTTTTTCCGGCTGTCGGCGGAATGAAGCCAAAGAAGAATCACCGCTTCTGATTTCGCCTGGCGGAAACCTGGCGCAGATAATCCCGCGCGGCCGCGTTGCCGGGTTCCAAATCCAATGCGTTTTAAATTGCTGGATGGCCTCGTCCATCCGGTTTTGGCGCACCAGCATCACACCCAGATTCACCCGCGCGACCGCATGGCGCGGATTGAGCCGCACCGTCTGGTTGTACTCCTTGATGGACTCGGCCACTTCATTTGCTCCGGCCAGTTCACCGGCCAGTTCAAAGTGTCCTTCCCAACTTTCGCCGTA
>JANYDP010000558.1 GCA_025363535.1 Verrucomicrobiota bacterium
GAAAACCCGGTCGCCAACATCCGGCAGCGCCGAAGGTGTTACGCCGAGGCTGCTCACATGAACCGTCAGGTTGGAACTGCCCGGCTCGGAAAATTCAATCGGCCGCGCCGGTGCCGGCCGGGTGATCAGACCGCTGACACCGAGACCGCACAGTAATAAGAACCGCGCTGCGCCGGCATTCAAAATGTTCAATCGGTTGCTCATCTTCGGCCTGCACCGTAATGCTGAACCGGCCACCGGTCAAAATCAATCCGGGTCGGTTGCATTCAAACGGCTGGCTTCCGCATCGCGGCACACGCCCCGTTTGGCGGCGGTGCAAAAATCCAGCAGCGTTTTCACCGCCACGCCGGAAAATTCAAGATGCGCTTCCGCCAGCGCCGCGCGGAAATTTTTCCCGCCGCGAAACAGCGCGCGATAGAGCCGCTTGAGTTCCAGCCGCTGCCCGGAATCGTAGCCCGCGCGCCGCAGGCCGATCACGTTCAGCCCGCAAACTTTGTTGATCCCGGTGGCGACGGTGAACGGCGGCAAATCTTTGCTGACGGCCGCGCCGCCCTGCATCATCGCCAGCGTGCCGATGCGGATGAATTGATGCACCATGCAGTTGCCCGAAAGCAACGCGCGATCCTGCACCGTGGAATGGCCGGCCAGCAGCGAGCCGCCGCCGAGGATGATGTGGTCGCCGAGGTGGCAGTTGTGGCCGACGTGGCTGTGGAGCAGGAGATAATTGTTCGAGCCGATGACGGTCTCGCCCGTCGCCGTGGTCGCACGGTTCACCGTGACATGTTCACGAAATTTGTTGTCGTCACCGATGCGCACGCGCGTCGGTTCACCTTTATATTTCAAATCCTGCGGCGCGTCGCCGATGACGCAGCCGGCGTGAAACTGGTTGCGCGCCCCGATCGTCGTGACGCCGGTGAGATACACGTGCGGTCCGACGATGCAGTCCGCGCCGAGTTGCACGTCCGCATCTATGACCGCATGCGGGCCGATGCGGACAGTGGAATCAAGTTTTGCGTTCGGATGAATGACGGCGGTGGGATGAATCATGGTTTTGAACTTAGCTCTTGATGTGTCTGATTTGGTTTCCCCCAACCCGCATGATGGTTTGGGTTGTCTGATCTAGCGCATCCACGTAGGTCCATTCGGTGTCGGTGAGGCTGATGATTCTGCTTTCCGTAGTGAAGCCCACCGGCATCAGTTGCGGAATGGTCGAGGCGTCCACGCGGGCATAGAAGGTGCCGTTTTTTACGCCCCAACTGACCTGGATGGTGAAGTATGTTTGCTGGCCGAGATACGTGACGGTGCCCGTCCAGTTGCCATGACCGCCGGGCGAATAAATGGCCAGCGTTTCAACCAGCGCGCCGGACATCATCTTCTTGCCCGTCCACGAGCCGATGATTTTTTGCGTGTAAAGCTCATCGCTGACTTCGGTGAACTGGGTGGGTTGGGCCTGGTTGGCCGCCGTGTTCAACGCCGGGCGATTGTCGAATTTGGAGGGGGACGGTGGCAAGCCCAGCGAAGGCATGGTGGTGTTGGCAGGGGTTGAATCGGCAGAGTCATCAGTGCGGGATGGGGAGGAACCGGAGAAATGCACCAGCGCGATCAAGCCGCCCAATCCCAACAGGATCACCAACGCTCCCGCGAGGATGATCGGGGGCGTGAGCCGGCTTTTCTTTGGCGGGGGCGGCGGCGCGACTGGATTTTCCGCAGGCACTGAAACTTGACTGACCGCCGGGCGGTTGGTCGTGGCGGTGCCGCACTTGCCGCAGAAGCGCGCTTCCGCAGGATTTTCCGCACCGCATTTTGAGCAAAGCATGTTGTCCTTTTGGCTGGCGAACCGGTTGAAAACGTGGCCGGCTTTCCGGCCGTTGATTCGTTGCGGAATTCAATCTAGCAAACCGCGCCGGGTTGTCAGCACGGATTTTGAATTGGCCTTCACGCCCAATACTCCGGCCTGATCTCGGGAAACAAATTGTCGCGCGCCTCGATTTGTCCGAGCCATTTTTCATCCGTGTTGCCCTGCGTGAGCTGGTCGTAAATTTTCGTGAACCGCAGCAGATGATTCTTGATGCGTTTGCGGGCGTAATCCGGGCTGGTGCCGGTGCGGAGAATGAACGGCCAGTCGCTCGCCTGCGCCAGCAGCAGTTCGCGCGCGGCCTGCTGGAGCGCACGGCGCTGCAAAGGGCTGCTATTTGGTCGGGCTTCCGGCTCCCTCTCCCCGCCCAAGCGGGGAGAGGGCTGGGGTGAGGGGATTTGAGCTGCGAACAGGGATGCCTCCTCACCCCGGCCCTCTCCTCCCTCGGGGGAGGAGAGGGAGGAAACACGAGCAACGGACGGATCCGGAAAGCGCCGCGCCAGTTCCGTCATCCGCTCCTGCGCGATGTGCAGGTGCGGGTAAATCCACTCGTTCGTCTCATTGAGCCAGACGCTCCAATAACCATGCTCGCCCCAGCTCGACGCGGCGGGTTTCACGATCTGATTCGTTGGCTGCTGGCGCAGATATTCGCCCGGCGTGATGAGCGAAAACGTCTGCTGATCGCAACAGGCCTTGCGTACCAGGTAATCCAGAAACTCCGGCCCCTCGTGCCACCAATGTCCGAACAACTCGGCGTCGTACGGCGCAAGGACGAGTGGCGGACGATCCATGATGCCCGCGAGTTTTTTGATCTGCGTCCGTCGCGCTTCGAGAAAATGTTGCGCGTGACCGTCGGCGGCTTGCAACGCGGCGGTAGAGTCATAGACCTGTTTCTCCGCCGTGCCGCCGGTGATGCGATGGTATTTGATGCCCGTAAAGCCGCGCTGCTCCGCTCCGGGCAGATGGGGTTTCACGTAATCAAATTCCAGGTCGAAGCCGATGTCGCGGTAAAAATCGCGGTAGCGCGGATCGCCGGGATAACCTTCCGTCTTGCTCCAGACCTGCTTGGAGGAATCCGGATCGCGGGCGAACGCGGCGAGGCCGTTCGGCGTGAAGACCGGCGCGAACACGCCATAGCGCGGGCGCGGCTCGGCGTTCATCAAACCGTGCGTGTCCGTGATGAACCAGCGAAGGTTCGCCTCCTGCAAAACTTTTTCCACGCTCGCGTCGTAGGCACATTCCGGGAGCCAGATGCCGCGCGGATCGCGGCCGAAACAACGGCGGTAATGATCGCGGGCCACCAGCACCTGCGCCCGCAGCGACGGCGGATGATTCGCGAGCAGCGGCAGCAGCGCGTGGGTGGCGGCGCTGGTGATGATTTCCAGCGTGCCCAGCTCCTGAAATTTTCCGAACGCGGCGACCAGATTTTTTTCGCAGGCGAAATAGGCGTCGCGCGATTCGGTGAACCGCCGGTGATACATTTGCGCGAGCCTGTGCAGCGCGGGGTCGAGATGCGTCCGTTGAATTTCCTTTTCGGCCAGTTGCATCAGGCTGTTCAGATGCCGGACGTAACGGTCCTGCAACAGCGGATCGAGCAGCATGGAGCAGAGCGTCGGCGTGAGCGTGAGCGTGAGGCGCGAGTCCAAGCCGTCGCGGAGCCAGCCTTGCAGGAGACGCAGCAGCGGGATGTAGGTTTCCGTGATCGCCTCAAACAGCCAGTTCTCCTCCAGAAACTTTTCATGCTCGGGATGCCGCACGAAAGGTAGATGCGCATGGAGGACGATGGCGAAATAACCGGGCATGGAAATCAGGGAAACATTCGACGCTCAACATTCAACATCCAACGACCCAGTTTAAGCGGTAATTTCACGGCGTATTCTTGACCAATCATCAAGAAATTCTGAAAAATCTCGAGAAGGTTTAATGGAGCCTGAAGCCAATGCGTCCCTCTTTTCGGCAATAGGACAGCGCAGCTCCCAACACTTGGTCTCACCCACGACAGTAAAATATAAACGGTAAGTGTTCTGGCGACCGTGATGCTCCTCAATATGTTTCAAAAGCTCGCTCGGCGTGATGACGAGAAAACGCTTACTTTTCGAGGTAAACGATTGGAGGACTATGACCCAATATCGCGCTGGTGAAGCCTCAATCTTTTGCCGTTGCACCGATATAAAACTGCTCCTGGTAATTGCCTGAAATGCCGGGTCAGCGGCTGAACTGTCCACATAATCCCGAGAATACTTGACCTGCAACGGAACGGTTCGTGAACACGATGCGTCCGTGAGAAGCAAATCAATCCCAGATTTTTTTGTTGGAATCCAGACTCGGCAACTGCGAAAGGTTCGTTCGAGATGTGTCCCAACCAGATGCGTTCCTGTGCGAACTGTAAAATTTGGTTTCATGTTTGTGGATGTTATTTGGTCTTACTGTCAAAAATGAATTAACCGTTTCGCGGAGGGTGGTTGTAGTTCCCACTTGTTTCACTCTTCAAAATCATCCGTAAATTTTTCCGCCAGCCGGGTGCTAGTGGCGAACAGAAATATTCCCCCTAAAATCAGCAGCGCGCCGATGATCCAAGGCCAGGGCTTCATTGCTGCATCCTTGGTTCGGAGCCGGACAAATTCCAAAGCCATTTCAAGGATTCCGAAGCCGATCAATCCGGCGGCGATGATGCGGATCAGGGAACGGACGGCGTGCTTCATCCGGTCAGAGGTTTTCCGGCGCTGGCGGCTTCAACTCCGACGCCTGCGGATGCGCACCAACTTCACCGCGCTGTTCCGTGTCCCGGCTGAATTTCAGTCCGGCGGCGCGTCCGTCGGTCTGGTCGGAGGATACCGCGACGACCGGCAATTCATACTGCCCATCCGGCAGCGCAAAGCGGTAGGTGAACGAGCCGTCGGGCCGCAGTGGAATGGGCCGTCCGCCAATGGTGACGGTCGCATTCGGCTCGGTCGCGCCATAGATGATCAACTCGGCATTGACGTTGAACCAAAAACTTTTCGCCGCCTGAAAACCGCCAAACGGGCTGGAATTTCCGCCGGGCGAAGTTGGCAATTCCTGAAGCGGGCGCGGTGTTTTTCCCGTGAGGTCGAGTGAACTGAGCGGCACCGTCCAGACTTCCATCGGGGCGAAGACGGCGGCGAGCGCGCGAGCTTGATCGGCGGTCCAAGTGGTGGCCGGGTGCGCGGCGGGCAGATCGGGATGGCCTGCGCGGCGCAATTTTTCCAAGGCTCCGGTCAGCGAGAGATTGGGCGGGCCGGCTTCATTGGCCAGTGAAAGCAATTGTGCCATCGGCGTCTCAGACGGAAGGGTGGCGAACTCAACGTCCGTGCTGTTCGATACCCAGTTAGGCGGAGTCAACGTGGTGTCGGAGGTCGAGATGGAGATCCATCCGTCCCCGGACGTGCGGCAGCCAAGCTCGGCGTGGTATGCGGTGCCGGCTTGTTCGACGTGAACAAACCAATGTAGTGCGGCGGGATGAACTTGGATTTCAGCGACGGGTTTTTCGGCGCGGTCGGGGCGATGGACGCGCAACGTTAGGTGGCCGTCGGCGGCGCGCTTGGAATGTTCGCGGCGTTGTTCCTGCGTCAGATCCCAGTGGGCGCAGAGCCAGTTCGGGTCGCGGGCGGTGAGCAAAAGTTTTTGCGTGCCGTAGGCTTCGGGCAGTTCGCCTTCCGTGTCCAGTTCCTCGGCGGGCGCGGCGGAACCCAGGGAAAATTTGTGGGAGTCTTCGCGGACGATGACCGCGTCCGCAGCATCGCCTTCCAAAAGAATCGGTGGAACGTAGAACGGAAACTGGCCCGCCGCTGGCGCGGATTCGAGGACACCGCTGTCGCGGGTCGGAGGAAGGGGCATCCAACTGGTTCCGGCAGGCGTTGAGTCTGAGTTCATTCGTCGGTGTTACTTCTGAATGCAGCCGCTGGCATCGTCGCGGCAAAACTTTACGGCGGGGCTGGCGCTGGCGCAACGGTAATTTGAAGCGCGCGGGGTGCCTGGAAATCAGGGCGGTGCCTGATTGGTAGGGCGGTGCTGCTGCACAGCCGGGCGTCGCGGCAGCGACGCGCTACCGAATTCAAATTGAAAGATTGCCGAAATTTGCTCGCCTTCATTCCGCCGCCGGAGTTAATTGAAGCCATGAAGAAAATCATTGTCGGTGTGGTCGTCGTCGGGGTGCTCCTGCTGGTCGTCGGGCTGGTGGTATTGGGGCTTTCGCTCGACGGCCTCGTGAAGCGGGGCGTCGAAACGGTCGCCCCGAAACTCACGAAGGTGGATGTGAAGCTCGACCAGGTCAGTCTCTCGCTGCTCTCGGGCGGCGGCAAGATTGGCGGCCTCGTAATCGGCAATCCGGAAGGCTTCAAGACGGCGCACGCCATCAGCGTCGGCGCGGCCACCCTCGTGGTTCAGCCCAGTTCTTTGATGTCGGACAAGATCGTCATCCGCACGGTTCGCGTGGAAGCGCCCGAGATCACTTTGGAATCCGGACTCAACGGCACCAACCTGAAAAAAATCCTGGCCAACGTGCAGGAATCCACCGGCGGCGGCGGCACCAACGCGCCGGCCACTCCGGCCGCGAAAACGGACGGCGCCGGCAAAAAATTTGAAGTGGACGACTTCCTCATCGTCGGCGCGAAATTGACGTTCAGCGTGACCGGAGTCGGCAGCCAGGCGGTGACCCTTCCCGAAATTCATCTCTCGAATCTGGGGCAGGGGCCGGACGGCATCACGAGCGCCGAACTGACCAAGGTGGTCTTGACCGCCATTGAAAAAGCCGCCGCCAAAGCCGCGTCGGAAAATGCCGGCGAGATTGCCAAGGGTGCGACCAGTCTGGTCAAGGGGCTGACCGGCAAGACGAACGGTGCCGCCGTGGAAAACCTCGGCAAGGGCCTGGGCGATCTGTTGAAGAAGAAATAAACCGGCGGCGAACACGGCCCGGCGGATGTTTTCAATTTTCATTTCCTCCTGTCATCCGCTATAAACCGCGCATGTCCAACCATCGCATCGGCATCATCGGCGGCAGCGGGCTGTATCACCTCGAAGGCTTCACCAATCAAAAATGGGTGAAGGTCAAAACGCCGTTCGGTTCGCCGTCGGACGAACTGCTCACGGGCAAACTCGCCGGTCGTGACGTGGTCTTTCTCCCGCGCCACGGCCGTGGCCACCGCATCCTGCCGAGCGAACTGAATCATCGCGCCAACATCTGGGCGATGAAAAAGCTCGGCGTGGCCTGGATCATCAGCGCCAGCGCCGTCGGCTCACTTCAGGCGAAGTACCAGCCGCGCGACATCGTGCTGGTGGATCAGTTCCTCGACCGCACCAAGCGTGACTGCGAACACACGTTTTTCGGACGCGGCATCGTGGGGCACATCGCCTTCGCCGATCCGGTGTGCGAGGAGTTGCGCCGGTTGCTTTTGAAGAATGGCCGCGCGTTGAAGGCCCGCATCCACGACGGCGGCACCTACGTGAACATGGAAGGCCCGCAGTTCAGCACGCGCGCCGAATCACTGACGAATCATAAGCTGGGTTATGACGTCATCGGCATGACGAACTTGGGCGAGGCCAAATGTTCGCGCGAGGCCGAGATCGCCTTCGCCTCGCTCGCGCTGATCACGGATTACGACTGCTGGAAAGTGGATGAAGCCCATGTCACGGTGGAAATGGTGATAGATAATCTCCGGCATAACGCCGAACTGGCCAAGGCGATCATCGCGAAAACCATCCCGCAAATTCCCACCGAACCGAACTGGCCCTGCCATTCCGCGCTGAAGAACGCCATCATGACGGATCGTCAGGCCTGGCCGAAGCAAGCCATCGCCGCCTTGAAGCCGATCCTGGCGAAATATCTTTGAGCCTAGTTGATCAGCGCTTCGTCGTCGTTGAGCGTGATGACGCGCACCTGATCTGACGTGACCTAGGGAAACGCTGAAAAAATCCCCGTTTTCAAATTATCAGGAGTGCAGACGAAAAAATGATCTGCCGTCCGCGAAGATTTTCTGCGGGCGGCTGGGTTGGCCCGGGCAACTTGGGTTTTGGCCGGGGTGGAACCGCCGGTTTTCGTCGCCGTGGCGGCGCGACCGCCGGCTTTTACGCCGTGACCCGCGGCCGCGCGCCGATCACCACGTTGGCCAAGCCAAACAGTATGTAGAGTTGGTGCCCGTTCTTCGCCAGTCCGCGATACCTGACCTTCCGGTGCCGGAATAAATTCTTCACAATATGGAACGGGTGTTCGACGAACGCCCGCACCGAGGCCTTCGCTTTCTCTGCCGCCTTCCGCGCTTCTTGCTCCGCGCCTTCGGCCCGCGCCCGGATGCCGCCGCGTTTGGCCGCAATCGGCCAGTCAATCTTCCGTCCCAACGCCACGATCTCCGCCCGCTTCGCGCCGCCGGTGTCGCCGGCATCGGCGTGGACTTGCGTCTCGTCGCCATGCAGCAGTTCGGCGGTCTTCGTCACATCGGCCACGTTCGCTGCGGTCACCACCACGGTGTGCACCAGCTTGCTGTCCCGGTCCGCCCTGATGTGCGCCTTCATTCCGAAACACCATTGGTTGCCTTTCTTGGTCTGGTGCATTTCAGGGTCGCGTTCCTGCTTTTGGTTCTTGGTCGAGGACGCCGCGGCGATGAGCGTGGCCGCCACCAGCGTGCCGGCGCGCAACAGCAGTCCGCGCGTGGCGAGGTCGGGGTTGATGGCGGTGAAGAGAGCCTTGCACCGGCCGTGCGGCTCCAGCAGATGCCGGAAGTTCAGCAGCGTGGTGGCGGCAGGCACGCCCTCGGCTTGCAGGTCAATCCGGGCGAAGCGTTGCAGGGCCTGGCTGTCGTAGAGCGCATCTTCGAGGGCCGCGTCGGCCAGGGCATACCATTGCTGGAGAAAGTGGCTGCGCAGCATCCGCTCCAGCCCGATGGGCGGACGGCCGCGCGCCCCTTTGGGATAATGCGGTTCGATGACGGCCAGCAGCTTGGCCCACGGGACGGCCTCCTCCAGCTGGGCGAGAAACATTTCGCGGCGGGTGGTTTTCTTTTTGGCGGCAAACTCGGCGTGGGCAAACGTCGTCTGGTGCGGCATGCCGCCAAAATAAAAACTCCCCGTCGCCACGTCGCTAAAAATCAGAAGCCAACCGATTAAATCAGCGGCTCCCTAGAACTACGAAGGAAAACATTTTTTGAATGCCAGCAGCCACTTTGGGTTTACTTGCAGCCGCACGCGCCGCGTAAGCAGCGACCACAAGAGATTCCGCTCGCCCGCCAGAAAGCCCAACCACGTTTCCGAATCGGCAGTAATTTTGAGGTTTGGTTGGCCGAGCAATCCGTTTTCGACGGTCAATTTTCCGTCCCGAATCGTCACTGTCGCGTCGGCTGGTTCTTTGCCGGTGAAAACGAAATGATAAATGGCGTCCAGTTTTCCGGCGGCGTAACGCTGAAATGACTGCGGCATCCCAAACAGCAGAGTGGCGATGCTTCGCGGACGCAACGAATTGCGCACGTGCCGGACGGTCTTGTGCGGATACCGCTTCTGCACGTGTGCTTCAGCATCCGAGCCGCGCACGACATACACCGGCTCGCGCTTCGCCTGCAACGGACGCATTACGTCATCAGCGAAATTTTTCTTCGATGCCAGATAAGGTCCAATCACATCTTCGCCCGCCGGACAAACCGCCATGCAATACGCGGCCTTGTAGTTCGCGCCGAAGGAAAGGCTTTGCCAGGTCGAAACCGTTTCC
>JANYDP010000560.1 GCA_025363535.1 Verrucomicrobiota bacterium
CGAAACGCTCCGCAAAATCCGCGCGACCGATCCCAAGCTGCTCGTCATTTTGATGACGGCTTACGGGACGACGCAGACCGCCATCGAGGCGATGAAGCTGGGGGCTTACGATTATCTGCTCAAGCCGTTCGACATTCCCAAGCTCAAGGAAGTCGTCGCCAACGCGCTCAAGGCCGCGCAGGACATGCGGCAGGTCGTCTCGTATCAGCCGCTGCTGGAATCGGAAGATTACGAGCTGGGCATCGTGGGCCGCAGCGGGCCGATGCAGCAGGTCTTCAAGCTCATCGGCCAGGTCGCCGGCACCGACGCCACCACGCTGATCACCGGCGAGAGCGGCACCGGCAAGGAACTCGTCGCCCGCGCGATTTATCATCACAGCAACCGCAGTGCACGGCCGTTTCTGGCGGTGAACTGTGCGGCGATTCCGGAGCAACTCCTCGAAAGCGAACTGTTCGGCCACGAGCGCGGGGCCTTTACTGGCGCAACGTTGCAACGCATCGGTAAGTTTGAGCAATGCAATGGCGGCACGATTTTTCTGGACGAGATCGGCGACATGACGCCCGCGACGCAGACGAAAATTTTGCGCGTGTTGCAATCCGGCACGTTCGAGCGCGTCGGCGGCAACCAGCCCATCAAGGCGGACGTGCGCATCATCGCCGCGACCAACAAGCCGCTGGAAGAAGCGGTGGCCGCGCGGCAGTTTCGCGAGGATTTGTTTTACCGGCTCAACGTCGTGCGCATCCAGATGCCGGCGTTGCGCGAGCGGCGCGACGACGTGCGGTTGCTGGTGAATTATTTCCTGAAGAAATTCGCGAAAGATCAGCAGGCCGCGCCCAAGTCCATTTCCACCGGCGTCGTCAAGGCGCTGGAGCAATATCATTGGCCGGGCAACGTCCGCGAATTGGAGAACATCCTCCGTCGCGCACACGTCGTGGCCAAGGGCGACGCGATTTTGTTGAGCGATCTGCCGGCGGAAGTTTTGAATCCGACCGCCGTGGCGGGGGTGGTAACGCTGACTGCCAGCACATCGGGCGTGGCGGCGACGGATGCGGGAGTGACGGATATTGTTGCCCTGGCGCGCAAACTATTTCATTGGGCGAGAAAAAATCCCAAGCTGAAACTCATCCCCGCCGTCGAGCGCGAGCTGATCATCCAGGCGCTTTCGGAAACCGCCGGCAACCAGGTGCAGGCAGCCAAGCTGCTCGGCATTACGCGCGCGACCCTCCGCAAGCGCGTGGATAAATTCGACATCCACCGCGAACTCAAAATCCAGTGAGCGTGAAGCCGCACCGCCTGCTCATCCTCGTTCCGGCGTACAACGAAGAGGCGCGCATCGAACCGGTGCTGCGCAGCTACGCCCAATACTTCCAGCAAAATTATCAGGGGGAATTTCGCGTGGTCGTCGTCTTGAATGGCTGCCGCGACAACACGCTCGGTGTGGTGCAGCGTGTGGCCAAGGAATTTCCCGCCGTCAGCGCGCTGGAATTCAAGGAACCCATCGGCAAAGGCGGCGCGCTCATCGAGGGATTGCGATTGGCGTCACTCGGAGATTTCATTGGCTACGTGGACGCCGACGGCGCTTCGCCGCCGCACGCGCTGCACGCGCTGATTCAACGCATGGGTGAGGCGGATTGCGTGATCGGCTCGCGCTGGCTGCCGGGCGCGACGCTCCACCAGGCACAGCCGTTTTTGCGCCGGTTCACCAGCCGCACGTTTCATTTCATCGTCGAGCTTTTGTTCTGGATGAACATCAAGGACACGCAATGCCCGTGCAAGGTGATGACCCGTGAGTGCGTGGAAAAAATCCACTCGTCGCTCCAGATCGCGGATCTCGCTTTTGATGTAAACCTGTTGGTGGCCCTGCGGCGCGCAGGTTTTCGCGTGCTGGAAGTGCCGACCGAATGGACGGATCAGGCGGGTTCGAAAGTCACGGCGTCGTTGTTCCGGTCTTCCCTGACGATGTTTTTGTCGGTCGTTCGAATCCGGCTGATCTACTCGCCATTTTATTCCTGGCTGCGCCTGCTGAGTCCGCTCGAAGGTTGGATCTACAAAAAGCTGCGGGCACCCGCACCGCGGCGAACCGAGTCCGGGCAGAAATAAATTTCACGCTCCGGTCGCCGGAATTTGTGTGGCCGGCCGGGATTTTCCAAAGGCACCCCACGCGCAGACGGCGAGCAGGAGGCAGTTGAATGCGCCCAAGGTTTGCAGCACGGTGGTGAGCGTGTGGGGATAGTGGTTCAAAATGTACGGCAGCGTAACACCGTACGCGACCGCCACCGTCACGATGGCGGGCACGACGCGGAATTGTTTGCGCGCCATAAGGTCGTTCACCAAAACATTTGCGAGCGCCAGCGGCACCATCGCCGCCGCGTACCACGGCAGGAGACCCATGATCGAAGGCAGCCATTCGGCGGGGAAAACTCCGATCCATTTGATCACCCAGCGGCCGGTCAGACACAATCCCAGGCCGCCGAACACAGCCAGCGCGCCGGTGCCGAGCAGCACGAGTTTGAGCAGGTTGCTCTTCTCCGCCTTGGCGTTGCTGTGGACGAGTTTGGGAAACATCACCGCCGCCAGCGGCAGCACCAGCCAGAGCAAGGCGCGCGACAAGGTGCCTGCCGCCGAGTAAGGTGCCATTTCAGTGGACGTAAAAAACGCCTTCGCGAAGATGGTGTCGGACGCAAACATGAACTGGAACGCGCCGAAGCCGAAAAGCAGCGGCGTGATCTCGCGCAGCAGCGCGCGCCCGTCAAATGTTTCGCGCGGCTGCATCCATAAATCGCGTGTCACCCAGATCGCAATGATGGCGGCAATCGTCATGCCGACCAGCGCGCCCATCATCATGCCCGCTGCGCCATAGCCTAGTGCCAACACCAGAACCGCGGCCACGCCCACGCGGGATACCCCGGCG
Source organism: Verrucomicrobiota bacterium (assembly GCA_025363535.1). GTDB lineage: Bacteria > Verrucomicrobiota > Verrucomicrobiia > Limisphaerales > CAIQOK01 > CAIQOK01. The sequence continues at coordinate 2,912 of JANYDP010000560.1, forward strand.
ATCATGGCTGACCAGCCCATCGTAAAAAAATCCTGTTTGCCCTGCATCACACCGCCGAGCATCGGTGCCCACAGCGAAAGCAAAACCGTCAGCAGCGTGATCCAAAGCGGCAGGGCGCTGCCGAGTGAGAGACGCTCGACGATCTGACCTTGGAAAATGAAAACGACCACGGCGACTGCGAGCCACACCACAAACAGAGAAAGGAAGGCGACCCGGATCATGCCCGCCAGTTGCCGGGTGCGGTTGGTCGCCAGCGCCGCCGCCGTTTGCTGCGCCAAAATCATTTGCAAGGGAGTGGTGGGCAGCACCGCCGTCACCATCAACAGCGCGGCGAAAATGCTGTATTGCGCCTCGGGGATTTTCTTGGAAAGAAAATGCACGCCGAAGCTCAAGAGGCCGCCCGCAATGCTGGCGATCATCAGCCAGCCGCTTTGTTTAAAAAAAGCGGAGTGCTGTTTGGCGGCGTGGAGCGGCGGCGGTGCGGTTGTCTCGGAAGTCATGGTGCTTTGACTGCGGTTGGCGGTTTTGGTTCAGGGCAGGGAACAAAAAAACTGGAGCAACATTTTCTCGGCGCGTTGCAGCGAGGCGAGCGAAATCCATTCGTCCGCCGTGTGCGCCTGTGCGATGTCCCCGGGGCCGAAGACGACGCTCGGAATGCCGCCGCCGGCCAGCACCGAGGCGTCGCAAAAATAATCCACGCCCGCCGGCTGCGTCTGGCCGGCGCAGCGCATGAACTGCCGGACGAGCGGCAGCGAGATGTTGGTTTCCAGCGGCAGCGCGGGCAGGAGTTTGGCGCGGCTGAATATTGCTCGAAGCTTTTTCCGGGCGACCAGCGCGGTGATTTCGCGGCGCACACCGGCTTCCGTTTCGCCGGGCAACGTGCGGCGGTCAATCGTGATGGAACACGCGTCCGGCACAATGTTCGGCTGCGTGCCGCCGTGGATCATGCCGACGTTCACGGTCGCGTGGCCGAGCAGGGGATGGCGACGGTGGCGCAGTTGCGCGGCGTAATCGGTTTCCAGCGTGTCCACGATACGGGCCATGACGTGGACAGCGTTGCGGCCGAGGTCGGGGCGCGCACCGTGGGCGGACTTGCCGTGAGTTTCCAGCTTGAGCCAGAGGCTGCCTTTGTGGGCGGTGACAATTTTCAGCCGCGTGGGTTCGCCGACGATCGCAAGGTCGGCTTTCAAACCACTCGCGGCCAGTGCGCGCGAACCGGCTTGCGCATTTTCCTCATCCACGAGTCCGGCAAAAATAATTTCCGTCGTCTGCGGACGCGTCTTCGAGTTGGCGAGTTCACACAGCGCAGTGAGCATGGCGGCGACGGAGCCTTTGGTGTCACACGCGCCGCGGCCAAATAGGCGGCCGTTTTTTTTGCGCGGGTTAAACTGGCTGGCGGCGGCGGGAACGGTGTCGAGATGCGGCGCAAGCAGGAGGCGCTGGCGGATTTTTCCCGGTGGAGAAAGTCGCGCGATCAGGTTGGAGCGACCCGGGAGAACTTTTTGAAATTCGATGCTGAGTCCGGCGCGGGCGGCGATGGTCGTAAGAAATTCGGCCACGCGCTGTTCGCCAGCCTGCGGATCGCCGACGGGCAGGAAGGCGGGATTCACGCTGGGCAGCGCGATCAATTCGCTCAAGAGTTTTTCAGTTTTATCCATGCCGGTTCCAAGTGGACGAACGTGCAGCATAAAAAAATCTCGCGCGGGTGTCGAGCCGGAGGTTTGGCAGAAAGACACTGCCATCAGAGCAGCAACCGCAGGGAAGCCAGCACGGTCAATGCGAGCACCATGCTTTCAAACCAGGTCTGGTTGATGCGCCGTAAAATCACCGGACCCAGCAGCGCGCCGGGAATCATGGGGATCAGCAACTCCGCATCCATCAGGAGCGAACCGGAAGTGATCAGACCGAGTTGCATGCTGAAAGGCACTTTGAAACTGTTGACCAGCATGAAAAACCACGCGCCCGTGCCGATGAATACCAACTTGGGCAGACCGATGGCGAGCAGGTAGAGCGACATCACCGGCCCGGCGGCATTGGCGACCATCGTGGTGAAACCCGCGAGCATGCCCGTCAGTGCCGTGAACCACCAGGCGTGCGGCAAATGGGCGTCGAGTTGATCCGCTTGCCGTTTGCGCCAGAGGTGCAACGCCACCATCGCCAGCAAAATTCCACCGATCAGCCGTTGCATCTGCGCGCTGCTGATTTTTCCCAGGGTGAAATAGCCCGCCGCCACGCCGAGGATCACCCATGGAAATAACTTCCACAGGTGCGACCAGCTCGCGTGTTTGCGGAAGAAGGCGAGTCCGAATAAATCCGCGCACAAGAGCAGCGGCAGCAGCGCTCCGGTGGACGCCCGCGCCGGCAAGGCGTTGGCAAACAGCGCCACGGACAACACGCCCAAGCCGGCGATGCCGGTCTTTGACAGGCCGGTGAAGAAGGCACCGAGTGAAAGCAACGTCCACTGCCAGGCGGTTAATTCCATGCGCGGATGATGCGGGGTTCGTCTGTGCCCACGCAATCCCGGAGGCGGGGGAATCAAGATGTGCCGGACGGGCAGCGGCCTGGGCCGAAAAAGCCCGTGCGCCGCAGGCGCAGGCGATCCCACGATGTTGGAGCCGGTGACCTGCCGCAATCACATTCAGCCGAAATACAATTGCAACTGCCTTCGGAGCAGGCGGGACGTGAGCCGGGCACTTTTCCAGGGACGTCGCGTCTGGTGGAATTAAAAACCTAGACTATCAAAAGGCCGTGGGCTTCACTGCTGCCGACATGCCGCCCGCCATCCGCAAAAAGTCCGCCGCGCCGCCGTCTCCGGCGGTGCGCGCCGCCGCCCAGCAGGCGGAGATTTTCCGCCGGTCGCGCAAGGATCGGGCGATGGAGATCGCGCAGGATTATGTGGAGGCCATCGCGGATTTATCGGTGCGGCTGGGCGAGGCGCGCGTGGTGGATCTGGCGCGGCGGCTGGGGGTGACGCATGTGACGGTGAACCGCACGCTGGCCCGGCTGAAGTCGGCGGGCTACGTGAACACCAAGCCGTACCGGGCGATTTTCCTGACGGACGCGGGCCGCACGCTGGCCGAGGAATGCAAGCGCCGACATGAAACAGTCGTGGCTTTTTTGCGGTCACTGGGGATTTCTGAGCGGGTGGCGGAGATGGATGCTGAGGGCATCGAGCATCACGTCAGCCCGGAAACCTTGGCCGCGTTCGAACGGGGTTTGAAAAAAAGCGGATGAAAATTTTAGACTTTCAACAAATCGGCGAGGAACTGGCGATCAAGTGGGACGACGGCGGGGAGAGTTTCATCCAGCTGGAAACTTTGCGGCGGTGCTGTCTATGCGCGGGTTGCAAGGGCGAGGTGGACATCATGGGGAATCTTTACAAGAACCCCGAGAAACCGCTGACCGCCGCCGCGTTCAAGCTGGTGCGGATGGACCGGGTGGGCGGCTACGCGCTCCAGCCGGCGTGGGGCGACGGGCATTCGACGGGGCTTTTTTCGTTTGAGTATTTGAAGCGCGTGGGTGAACTGCCGCCCGCGTGAAAATAAAAAAAGCCGCCCGGGGGATGGTCCGGGCGGCTTGAGGAGGAACCGAGGCTTACGGGCTGACCCGCGAGACGCGGTAACTGACATTGGTGCCGGGACTCGCCAGGCCCTTGGTACTGCTGGCCGGTGCGGTCGAGCCGCCAGTGAGTGTTCCGGCGGTTATGCGTAGCGAGAAATTGGTGGGGCTGGTGGATTTAATATCTACAAAGCCGATCTTTTTCGAGACTGACAATAAGCAGCGGCTTCCTCCACTGAGGGAGTAACCTGGCCCGGAGCCATTAATGTTGTACACATTGGGAAAGCCATAACCCAGGTAGGGAGTTAGTGTGAAGAATTCATAAGACGACACTCCGCCCAATTTTTCAGTGCCCAGCCAGGATCCTGACAAGTCCACCAGATTGGTTTTGATCGGCACTCCCGAATACTTTCCGCTACCACCCAAGGACGATGAATACATCGCCGTGAATCTTTTGTTGGCGGTGATTTTGGCAACGAAGCTGACTTGGTTGGTGATGTAGTTAGTGCCGGAAGCAGCCGGGGACAGTTCTATGAAAAATCCATAGACCGTGCTGTGCTGGGTGTCTTGAATCCAAGAACCTGACTGCGCAGTAAGCTGGTAAAGATTGGTGAAGCCGGTGGAACTCGGGGTGTCACCGCGGCTATCCGAGCCTGAGCCTCGGGGGTTCGTGGTGAGCGAGCCAGGAGTCACCTTCGTCTGAAAAAGCAGGTTGTTGAAGGTAAAATTGCCGTAAGCATCCAGGTTGGTCGTGAAGTTGATGAACATGATGCCCGACTGTCCATTTGGGCCGGTGACGGTGCAATCCCAGCCAGCCACGCCATTCGTCAGCAAGGGCAGAAGTGGTAGCGCGGCCTGCCCCGGGAAGGTGCCTGCACCGAGCAGCGCGGCGGTGAGCAGGACGGGGGAGAAACGATTTGCGAAGGTGAAATATTTTTTCATAGGCAACAAGTTGACATTTTTTATGTAACTGCGGAGGCTTCGCGTCCGTTATTTCTTCGCCACCGGAGTGCTCCAGTCGTAAGGCTTCTTTTCATTCCAGAGCGGAGCGGAAGCGACGGAGACAGGCGTCTGGAGGAAAGTATCCGTGTCCACTTGAAAGTCCGAATCCTGCACGATGGTGGGTGTGATGAAGATGATCAGATTGTTTTTCTGCCGTTCGCTGGTGTTTTTGCGGAAGACATGGCCGAGGCCGGGAATATCACCCAGAAACGGCACCTTGGTTTCGCCCTTGGTGAGGTGATCATTGACGAGGCCGCCCAGGACGAGTGTGTGTCCGCTCGGGATCAGGACGGTGGTGTCAATGGTGCGGGAATTGAACGTGGGCACCAGCAACGAGGAGCCGCCGACATTGAACGGCGTGTCGCCCGTGTGGTTGGAAACTTCCGGCAACACTTTCAAGAGGACGGAGTTGTTCGCCGAGATGTGCGGGGTGACATGGAGTTTCACACCCACGTTGGTGTAGCTGATGGAGGAACCGCCCGTGGTGTTCGCCGTGCCAGCGGTGACGTTGACGACGGGGAACTGGTCAATGACTTCCAAGGTGGCCATTTCGTTGTCCACGGTAACCGCATGCGGCGTGGCCAGAGTGTTGGCATGAGTCTCGGTGTTCAGGAAGGAGAGCGTGGCGTTCAAGCCGTCGGCATCCAGAAAGGCCGTCACCGGATTAAATCCTTTAGCTGTGTCGAAGATCATCTTCGGCAAGGTTTGCGTCAACGTATCGTTCTTGGCCGCGGTCGGCGAATTCGCCTGGAGGTTGTTGCCGAAGGCCAGGTGCTGCGCCTGCAAGGTGCCGGTCCAATCCACGCCTTTGACCGTCTTCGGATTGATCGCAGTTTCCATGATGCGCGCCTCGATGAGCACCTGCTTGGTGGGCGAGTCCAGCCGTTCGATCAAAGTATTGGCTTCGCCCAGTTCTTTTTCCGTGCCTACCAAAACGAGTTGGCTGGAGCGGACGTCGGCGATGACGCGGCTGCGTTTGTCGGTGAGCGAGGACTGGACGGCGGAAACGATGTTGCTGGGGCTGGCGTAATTCAGCTTGATGATCTTGGTGAACAAGGCCGGCGGCGCGGCGGGATCTTGGGTGGTGACGCGGGCGATCTTGGTCTTGGGATCCTCCACCAGTTGCAGATTGTAATTGCCGAGCAGGGCGTTCAACGCCTGGGCGGCGGTGATGTTCTCCCAGCGGACGGAAACCGTCGGCTGCGGCGCGGGCTTGCCGTCCGGGCCGGGCTGGCCAAAGGTGATTTTCGGATCCAGCATGTAGTTCAGGTTGGCCTGGCGCGCGAGATTTTTGATGGCGTCGGTCAACTGCGCATCGTCCATTGAAATCAGGGGGATGACAGCGGCTCCCGCCGTCTTGGTGGCGGTCTCCGCCGGAACCGCCGGGGCGGTGCTCGCGGTGGGCGGCGTCGGAGCGGGGTCGGCTTGCGCCACCACGATTCCGGGGACGGCGGCGGTGTCGGTTGTCGCGGGTGTGGCCGCAGTGGAGTTGTCTTGAGCTGAAACAGCCAAACAGCCTGCCACCAGCCCGCCCAACGCGAGAACGATTGTCTTTGCTTTCATTTTATATTTGTGGTCGAACATTTCCGATGGCCGTTTCGCCATCTGGATCGGAATTTAGCAGGCGTGATGCCAAGGTTCGTAAATGAGACAAACGGCCTGTTCTCGCGGGAAAATCCACACAATCCTGTCTTCCTTGTCCTGTGACAGGACAAGCCGACGTAAAGAATGAGCAAAGTCTGCCGGGTAAATAATTCCAAGTGCCGGGTGGCGGGCGTTGTGAACCGGCCACGAAAGGAACAAAAAATCAGGCAGCCATGAGGGCTGCCTGATTTTCAACAACAAACCAATGACAACAATTTTAACGACCTTGAAAAGTCAGTTCGCGCCGTTCGCCGGCGATCTCCACCACGGCGCGATCATCCTTGATCGCCACCAGCAGCACATGGATGCGCCCGGCCGACGTGTTGACCGGCGCCTCTTCACCTTCGGCAAAGGTGTGGCCGTTGATCATCGCCAGTTGGTGATCCTTACTGCCGGAGATGCCATTGAAAACAATGGCCGTATTGACGGGGGTGTTCGCTGTTTTGGGCGCGGTCTTGATGGCGAACATCCGGTCCGAGGTGGGAAAGAAGGGATCATGTCCATCCGTCGGTTTGGTCGGTACGCCAAACGCGGATTTGGGAACCGGCTGGCTGGCGGGGTTGATGGTCTTGCGCGTCTCGGTGGTGGCCGGCGCGGGGGTCTTGTCTGTCGGCGCGGCTTCGGTGGCGAGCAGCAGGGCGCTTGAGCACGCGAGGGTGGATAAAAGGGTTTTCATAATTTGCTGACGGTTGCGGCGGACGTGCTTTTGATGAGGGCGACGATGTCCAGTTTGAAGGCCAGTTTTTCCTTTTCGCCGGGGGAGGCCGCCGAGGCCGGGGAGAGTTCGAGATTCAAGACCCGCGAGGAGGGGAACTCGTTCTCAAAGTCGGCGATGAATTTGCCGAGATCGTGATAGTGGGCGGAGCCGACCAAGGTCATGACGGTTTGCTTGTAGGGGAATTTGGGCAGCAGGTTTACGTCGGCCGGATTGCCCGGGGAATTGAACTGCGGAATTTCCACGGCCCGGCCGAGTTTGAATTTACGGATGGTGTTGACCATGGAGGCATAGAGATCCCCTGCCGGCATGTCCTCCTCCGCCAGCGACAGTTGGTTGCTGACGGTGAGCAGTTCGGTTTCAATCTGGCGGCTGTGGTTTACGGTGTCGCGGATTTCAGCCAGTTTTTTTTCCATGGCGGTTTTCTTGACCGCGTATTCCCGCAACCCGCCCTGCTGATAGCGGATGAGGGTGAAGTAGATGCCGCCGAGGGCGAGCGCGATGGCGGTCGAGGCCAGGATGAGCTGGTTGCGTTTATCTTTGGACAGTTTGTTCATCGCTTTTTCTCCGGCAGGCTGGCTTCCAGCGCAAATAGTATAAACGGTTTGCCCTCCGAGTCCGTCTGCGGGGCGCTCAGACTTTTGAGACGGATGCCGTTTTGATCGCCGAGGTTGGCCTTGAAATACGGGGCCGTGGCAAGGGCGTCGCGGAACCGGTTCACGGCGTCACCCGCGCCCGGGCTGTTGTCCCGGGCATTGAGGGCGAAGGAAATTCTTTCGGTGCTGCTGGCGGATTTGGCGGCCGTGGTGGGCGCGGCCTCTTCGCCGTCTTCCTTCTTGGCGGCCTTGACCTCTTCGGTCACCGTGTAGTTGAGGTCGAGTTTCAGGCGGACAAGCTGCACGCTCTCGACGGAAATCTGCTGGAAGGCGTCGAGAAAATTGCCGACGAGAAAGCGGTTGGTGGACAGCCGGTGCAAGGCCGCCAGCTTTTGATAATCCTCGGCGAGCTTGCGCTTGTTCTCCAGCACCTGCCGGTAATCGTTCGTGCGGGAATTCAGCTCGCCTTCCATGCGGCTGGAATCGCTTCTAACGACGATGCTTTTGACCATGAGCGAACTGCTCCAGGCCAGCATCCCCGCCACGAGCACGGTGCCGGCGAGGATGACCCGTTTGACCGGATCGCGGCGGCGCTGGTCTTCGATCGCCTGGGTTTCGGCCAATAGATTGATGCGGATGGGCATGATTTAGAGAGCGGTTAGCGCGGCCCCCACGGCGGTGGTGAGTTGCGGCGAGATGTGTTCGATTTCGGCCTCTTGCTTGGGGGACAAAGCCAGGTGCAGCTTCGCGGCGGGATTCCAGAGTTTGCAGTCCACCGCGAGTTCGCGCTGGAGAATCTGCAGAACATACTCGGAACGGGCGGAGCCGCCCGAGAGATATACCTGGCCGACCGGGCGGTCGTGCTGATGTTCAAAAAAGTCAATGGAGGCGCGCAACTCCCGGCCGAGCGGCACCAGCAGGGATTCCAACGCGGACTCGACCTCGTGGGCCATGCCCACCTTGATGCCTTCGGCTTCGGCGTAGCTGATGTTCAAGACTTCGGAGAGTCCGGTGGTGAGGCGGTCGCCGCCGATGGAAACGACGCGGTTGATGGCCAGCTCGCCCTCGCGCAAAATGGAAATGGAGGAGGACTTGAAGCCGATGTCCACGAGCGCGATGGTTTCCTTGGCGAACACCTCCGGTTGCGCCAGCTCAAACGCATTCACCGGTGCGATGGCGCCAGGCACGATGTAGTCCGCAATGAGGCCGGCCGCCCTGGCACCGGCGGCGTAGTCGTCTACCATTTGCCGTTTGGAGCCGGCGATCAGGATTTTTTGCTTGGTCGAGCCGGGGCTGGTTTTGGCGGAATTGTTTTTCGCGTCGGAGGGCTGGAAGCTGGCGGTGTCGCAATCGAACACATGATTGGGGAGATCCTGCTGAAGATACACGCGCGAATTCAACTTGAGGATGGAGCGCATTTCATCGGCGGGCATGGGCGGCATCTCCACATGCCGGACGAGCGCATCGTTGACGCCGACGGTCAGGGCGACCAGCTTCGTCTTGGCCTCGAGCAGTTGGGTCACCGCCTTGAGATGCTCGGCGAGCATTTCGACGGAGAGAGTTTTTTCGAAAAGCGGCGCGTCCAGCAGGGCAAAGCTGCACAGGGCAAAGCCGTCCCCGCGACGTTGCAGATGCACGGCCTTGGTGATGCGGCCGCCGAGATCCACCGCCACCATCTGGTCGCGCTTTTTCCGAGTTCTGTTTGTAAAAAATGGCAGTCCCATAATGCGTGTCTTGTCCAACGAACGAATCCTGATGAGCAACTATCCGGCCAAGCGGTTTGACGGCGCAGAATATGAATTTCAGCTCTCCCGCTGTCTGAGATTGGAACAGCCCGATTGCTTGACTGTCATAAAACAAGACCAGCCCCGGTCAGGCTTTTTCGGCGATGCGGGCGACTTCAAGCGCGCCCTTTTCGTTGGTGCGAAAGGTGAGCACGATGGAGTTGAAGGCATGTTCTCCCACAGTGAATTGATCGGTTCCGGTGCGGAAGCTGAATTCAAGGATTCCCGCCGCCGTGCGAATAAAAATCATCCGGCCCGCCGCCACGCCGCCGCCGGAGTTTTGCCAGGTGAAATCAAACGCCGGGCCGCTGTGATTGGCGATGGAGCGCTGGTATTCCTCGCTGATCTTGGCGTAGGCATAGGAATCCAAGAGGCGTCGGCGGCACGCTTCCATATCTGGCTCGTGCAGGTCACCCGAGGCGGGTTCCACCAGGCGGACGGTCAGGAAGCAATCGTAGCCCTGGTTGACGATCACCAGCTTATCCGGGCTGGAACTTTCTACATGAAAAAGCTCGGGGATGATGAAGGAATAGGCGTTGGTGCCAAAGGACAGCAAGGCATGTTGCACTTGGCGATCCCCGATGATTTCGTCGGCTTCAATCGAGGTGACCAAGGCCGGTGGCGGGGTCGGTGCAACTTCCTGCGCGGGCCGTTCCGAGGCCGGTGGCGTCTGAGTTATCACGTCGCTTAGAAGTTTTTCCACCAAGGTCGGCAGAGTGTTCAAGGCCGGCGCGGGATTGGTTGGGCCGGTGGTGGCGGGGAGTTCCTGGGCGGCAGAAGTCCAGGCCAGGTGTGCTCCGGCTGCGGCCAGCAGCAGCCAGCGAGTGGTTTTAGGGAGTGACATTATAGGTGACGGTATTGGGCGGCGGCGTGGCATAATTAAACCGCACCGGCATCAGCGCGCAGGGCATTCCGGGCGGCTGCTTCGAGGGGTCAAAGAAATTCAAGTCAAAGCTGAATTTCCGTGTCGGAGCGTTGTAATAAATGCCCGGATCCTGCCATTGCTGGGTGGCGCTGGTGCTGGCGAAGAGATTGATCAGGGAGGTGTTTAGCGTCACGATGTGACTGCCCGTACTCCAGTCTTCCAGCAGCCGGGGGATGTTGTAGATACCGCCGCTGTAGGTGGAGGCACTTGAGCCCGTCGTGTAAACCAGACCGGAGAGCAGGGCCGCGTTGACGGTCATGTCGCTCGCTACCCGGACGCCGCTGCTGTAGGCGTTGCCGCTGGCAGAATCCTGCCAGGCGGGTGAGAGGAAGGTCAGCGCGTCGGACATCAGGGCGCTGGGCACGGTCCAGGTGGTGTTCGTGGTGCCGAGATTGATCGCCACCCCGTTGCTGCTGTCGTTGTAGTTGCCCTGCACATAGAGCGGGTCGGGCGTGGCGAGGGTGAAGCCCAGCCCGCCGTTTTGCGGCAGGGCGATGCCGTTGGTGATGCGGATGGCGTTCAACTGTGAGCCGGTGACGGTGCGATTGTCATCCACGAAAAGAATGGTGGGATAGGTGCCCGACCCGCTGGGAAATTTGCTCAGCACCGAGGCATTGGTCGCCAGCCAGGTCTTGTATTTGCCCAGGTCAATCTGCGTGGCCAGAATGGTTTTGTTTTCCCGCTGGTCGGTGAAAATGTTGGTGCCGATGAAAGGGAAATTGGTGCTCAAGGCCACGGGCGTGTTGCTGGAGACGAGCGTGATGGGCGAGGTGTCGGCCCCCGGCAGGATACCGCTTTGGATTTTCATGGTGACGATGCTGTTGCTGACCGTGAGAACGATCTGCGCCTTGTTGAACATGCGCTGTTCGCCGTCGGTGGAGGAAGCCGACTCGCCGCTCGGCGGCTGGTCAATCAGCATGTGGGCGTTGGTCATGTTGATGGACAGGGTTACGGCGGAACTGTTGGTTACTTTCCCGCCATTGTAGGTGACCGCGCCGGTCAGTCCGGAGAGCGCGTCTAGGTTGGTGGTCATGGCCACCCCGGTGCATGTCACCTGGCCGTTGAAGGTCAGGGAAGAACTGGACTGGCAGCCGGTGAAAATATTGCCGTTGGCATGGACGGAGCCGTTGACAGTGAGTGGTGCGCACCGGACAAATTCCATGTTGGTCCGGCTGAAGATGGCGCGGGTGCTGATGGGCACCAACGCGAGGAGCACATCTTCCTGGATGGCGTTGGTTAGGTTGTGCCGGCCGTTTTTCATCCGGGCATTGACGACGATGCGATAGACCGGCGCATTCAGGGTGGACAAGGCGTTGGTGCTGCCCAAAGTAAACTGCGAGGGCAGATTGCCGGAGTAGGTGCTGACCTGCTGGACATACACCCGGTCATCGCTGCCCTGGGCGTTGGAGAAAACGAAGTTGGTCCAGTACGGGTTTTCCGTCGCATTCGGCAGATAAGTTTCGTATAGGCCGGAGGTGATGTTGCTGTGCACCGCGCCCAGTGCCAGTCCGGGCGTGCTGAAGTCATAGGCCATGCGCGCGAACACTTTTTCCGTGGCGGCTTCGGCGGCGTGCTGGGTCAGGACAAACTGGTTGTTCCGGTCGTTGAGTTTGGCGACGTTGTAGGTGCGGGCAATCGTGCCGGACAGGACGAGCGCGCTGGCGGCGGTGAGAACCAGCACCACCAGCAGGGCGTAGCCAGCCCGGGGGAAACGGGCGGAAAGGGGGAAGTTTGTTTTCA
>JANYDP010000185.1 GCA_025363535.1 Verrucomicrobiota bacterium
GCGGGTCTGTGACCCGCAGCAGTTCCGCCTTCGTGGGACGCGCTTAAATTATCCAGTGCCTCCTTTTTGACAGGCGTACTGCGGCTCACAGAGCCGCGCTCCGGTAACTCCACAAACTCCGGCAATGCGAAGCCCGCCTCCTTGATGCGGCTCAAAAATTCCACCGACGGCCGTTGACCCACCAACACGACATCGTCCTGGCGACACAAAAATTGCGGAAGGTTTTCCAGATCGCGCGCGAGCTGCAACTGATGCTTGTTCGCGTTGAAGGTTTTTCCTTCGGCAATGCGGCCCTCGGCAAACGGATTGAAGACAAACACGCTTGGCGTGCGGCCCTTCGATTGCGAATAAACGTTCAGCTCGGCGATGAATTGCGCGTCGAGTCCGGCGGCGCGGCGGCCTTCCACGTTCAGCGAAATGCCTTTGGCGCGCTGCGGCGAGAGCGGAAATTTCAACGTGCGGCAGAAGGCGTCCCAATCGCTTTCGCCCGACCGCTTCCAGCGGCGGAACCATTTCAAGCCGTAGGCGACATGGCCGATTTCGTCGCGGTAAATTTTCTCCAGTAGTTGCGCCGTGTCGCGGTCCCCCACGGTTGCAAAGCCGCGCGCGAAGTGGCGGGCGAAGTCCAGATTCGCCTGCTCGAACGTGAGGCTGAGGCTGGCGACGTAATCCATCGGGTTCTCCATCGGCGAAACGCAGCGCCAGAAATATCCGCTCACCGGCAGCTCGCCGAACTCGATGCCGCACGCGCGCATCCGGGCGAGATACAGCCGCGTGTGTTCCTGCTCGTCCTTGAGCGTTTGCAGGAGACCCTGGCGGAAAGCAGCGGGAGCGTCGGGAAATTTCAACAGCACCAGCGCCATCAGTTCCGTGGCGAGCAGCTCGTGGTTGGCGAAAAAGTGCAGCAGCTTGCCGCGTTCGGTTTTATTTTCCAACTGATGCAGGCCGGGGAATTCCGCCTTGCCGGAAACCTGCGGCTTGAAGCGCAGTTCCGCCGGACGACCCGGCGATTCCGGCGTGACGAGTGGCGGGCCGGGGTGTTCGTCGGTGAGGATTTCCGGGCACCGGAGTTTTTCCTCCAGCGTGGTGGCGAACAAAACCTGCTCGGCAAAGTTGCGAAGTTCCATCGGGCGAACAGGGCTTAATTCAAAGGCGTGCGGACGTCGCGGGTGAATTCCACATGACCGTCGAGCATGAGTCGGTTGCGGCCGCCGGGATGCGCGGTGCGACCCTTCAGTTCGGCGGGCACGGCGGCGATGGTGTTGGGAAAATAAACGTCCACGGTCAGTTCCACATCGGAAGGTCCGTTCACCACGCCGACGGTGGCATTGCCGGAAGCGCGCAGATGCGTCACGGATTCTTCCTCGGTGCGGCCCCAGAAATCATCCTCCGGCACGGGATCGTCCGGGCGGTCGAAGCGCCACATCCAATAGCGGACCACCGGCGCATCGGCGGCGGGGTCAAGGGCCTGAAAAGTTTGGTCGGCACGGGCGAAGGAGGCCAGTTGCGCGGCGGGACAATTCCAGACCGAAACGGCGGCAAGTTGATTGCTCAACACCAGTGCGGCCCAGCCCGCCCGGGGATCGCTGGCCGGCCAGGACGCCCAGGGTTTGTAACCGCCGGGCAGGGAATTTTTCAAATCACGCCGGTCGGGATACCGCCCACTGTTGTCGTCCAGGAAAACCCGCCAGGCGACGCCTTGCTGTTTCAACTGCGAGAGGCAGGAGGTGCGCCGGGCCAGTTGCTTGGCGCGACTCAACCCGGGCAGCAGCAGCGCGGCAAGGATGGCGATGATGGCGATGACCACGAGGAGTTCGATGAGCGTGAACGCACGGCGGTGACCGGTCGAAGCGCGCATCGCAGGGGAACGGGCACCGGTCATTCGTGTGCCGGAATGGGTCAAATTATTTTGCACGGCAATGGCGGGCAGTATGCCGCAGCCGACCGGCCTGTCAAACAGCGTTGGCGGGAAGTTGTTCGCCGCCATCGTAAAATCTTTGCGCGTCCGGTTCCGTGTCGGGGCAAAAAGTAAAAAGAACATTTTGCTTTGGAATGGCAAACGGGCGCGCTAGTCTGGCGGCACTTCACGTTGCGGCCATGATACGGAAGATTTTGCGATGACCTCAAAACGATCCAAAAAAAAGTTGTCGGCGGACGGTTCCAGGCAAAATCCAGCCGCCGATGCGGGCCAGACGGGAGCAGCTTCCGGGCTTGTGGTGTCCACTTCTCCACCAACTGCAAAACCGGCCACCACCACCCCGCTCCCGCCGGTACCGTCGCCTTCCGCCGTGGCACCCGCAACCATTGCGGCCGCCGCTTCACCGTCCGAGCAGAAAATGCCGGTGTCAGTTCAGCCAGTTGCAACACTGCCGGTGAAGTTTCCGGCTCCGGGGTTCCCATCCGCTGAAACTAAAACAATTCCAGACGAGCGGCCGGTTGCGCCACCGGCACCGCTGCTGTCGCTGGGCGCGGTTTTGAATGCGATTCATTTGGAAATTCCCGCGACTCCGCCCGAACCACCGCCGGCACCCGCTGCTGCCGGCGCTGCCGGCAAAGTCGGGACGGCGGCGAAACCATCTCAGCCGATTAGTCCGGCCCCCGCTGCGGTGGAGGTGAAAAAGTCCGTGCCGCCGCCAGTCACCCCCGGTCTCCCGCCGGACAAAAAAATTTCCGAGGCGCTGATTGTAAAAAAACTGCCCACGCTGAAGGAGCCTGAGTCAAAAGCGGAAAGCGCACCCCCGCCCGCCGCACCCCCGCGCACCGTCAAGCCGATGTTTGTGGTGATGCTCACGCCGGAAATGGCACCGGTGGCCAAGGTGGGCGGGCTGGGCGATGTGACCTTCGGACTGGCGCGCGAGTTGGAGCTGCGCGGCAACGCGGTGGAAGTCATCCTGCCCAAGTACGACTGCATGCGGTACCACCACATCTGGGGGCTGACCAAGGCGTACGAGCATTTGCAGGTGCCGTGGTTCGGCGGGATGATTGACACCACGGTGTGGTTCGGCTTCGTGCATGGGCGCAAGTGCTACTTCATTGATCCCCATTCCCAGGACAAGTTTTTCAACCGGGGCGTCTATTACGGCCACAGCGACGACATAATGCGGTTCGCGTTTTTCTGCCGGGCGGCGATGGAGTTCCTCTTCAAGACCGGCAAGAACCCGGACATCATCCACTGCCACGACTGGCAGACGGCGCTTGCCCCGGTGTTGCTGTGGGAAATGTACCAACACCTCGGCATGAAACATCCGCGCGTGTGCTTCACCATCCACAACTTCAAGCATCAGGGATTGACCGGCGAACATGTCCTGCGCGCGACGGGCTTGAACCGTCCGGAGCATTTCTTCAATTACGAGCGGCTGCGCGACAACCAGAATCCGCTGGCACTGAATCTGATGAAGGGCGGAATTGTTTACTCGAATTTTGTCACCACGGTTTCGCCGCGCCATGCCTGGGAGGCCAAGGACGGCGGGCAGGCGTTCGGGCTGGAGCCGACGTTGCACACGCATCACAGCAAGTATGGCGGCGTGCTCAACGGACTGGACTACGAGATGTTCAATCCCGAAAAGGATCCGCACATCCCCAGCCATTACAGCGCCAAGACGATTGAGCGAAAGTATGAAAACAAGCGTGCGCTGCGGCAGCGGCTCTGGCTGGCGGACAATGAAAAACCCATCGTGGCGTTCATCGGCAGGCTCGATCCGCAGAAAGGGCCGGAGCTGGTGCGCCACGCGATTTTTTACGCGCTGAACCACGGCGCGCAGTTTGTTTTGCTCGGCGAAAGTCCGGACAAGGCGATCAATGATCATTTCTGGGGGCTGAAAAAACATTTGAACGACCGCCCCGATTGCCATCTGGAAATCGGTTACAGCGACGAACTCGCGCATCTGATTTACGCCGGTGCCGACATGATGGTGGTTCCCAGCCGCTTCGAGCCGTGCGGCCTCACGCAGCTCATCTCGTTGCGTTACGGCACGGTGCCGATCGTGCGTTCGGTCGGCGGACTGGCGGACACGGTGTTTGACAAGGATCACTCGCATCGCCCGCCGCATGAACGCAACGGTTACATATTCCACGATGCGACGGACGCCGACATGGAATCCGCCCTGAGCCGCGCGCTCGGCTGCTATTATCAATTCCCGGATCACTTTCGGAATCTGATATTGAACGGAATGAACTGCGATTACTCGTGGAACCACCCCGGCCAGCATTACCTGAACATTTACGATTACATCCGCGAGAAATAAATCCGAAGCTCGAACGAAGAAATCATGATCGCCACCAAGAAAGAACTGGATTCACTGCTGCTCGGCACGAACGCGCAGCCGCACGCGCTGCTCGGGATGCACCCGATCACGCAGCACGGCAAGCCCGGCGTGGTTGTCCGCACGTTGTTGCAGGACGCCGCGACTTGCGAGGTTGTCGAAGGCGAAGGCAAAAATGAAAAGCGCGTGCCGATGGAAAAATACGACGCGCTCGGTTTCTTTGAAGTGTTCCTGCCGGAGCGCACCGGAGTTTTCCCCTACTCGCTCCGCGTCCAGAAAACCAACGGCGAAATCCGGCAGTTCGCCGACCCCTACCGCTTCCTGCCGACTTTAAGCAACCAGGATTTGTATCTGTTCAACGAGGGCACCGAGCAGCGCGTCTATCAAAAGCTCGGCGCGCATCTCCGCACGATTGACGGTGTGCGTGGCGTGTCCTTCGCGGTGTGGGCGCCCAATGCGGCGCGCGTCTCGGTCGTCGGCGATTTCTGCCGGTGGGACGGGCGCTATTTTTCGATGCGGTCGCTCGGCAACTCCGGCGTGTGGGAGATTTTCATTCCCGGACTTCAGGAAGGGTTGCTCTACAAATACGAAATTGTTCCGCGCAATGGCAGCCTGCGGTTGAAGACCGATCCCTACGGCGCTTATTTTGAAAGCCCGCCCAACAACGCCTCGGTGGTCTGGGATACGGACAAATATAAATGGAACGATCAGGCGTGGATTGAGCGGCGGGAAAAAACGGACTGGCTCAAGCAGCCGGTATCCGTTTATGAAGTCCACCTCGGCTCCTGGCGGCGCAACACGGACGACGGCAACCGGCCTTTGACCTACCGGGAAATTGCCACGGAACTTGCCGAGTACGTCAAGCAGATGGGCTTCACGCACGTCGAGTTCATGCCGCTGGCCGAATATCCGTTCAGCGGTTCTTGGGGTTATCAGGTCACGGGCTTTTACGCGCCGACGCATCGCTACGGCACGCCGGAAGATTTCATGTATCTGGTGGACACCTTGCACCAGCACGGCATCGGCGTCTTGATGGACTGGGTGCCGGCGCATTTTCCGAAAGACTTTTTTGCGCTGCCGCATTTCGACGGCACGCATCTTTACGAACATCAAGACCCGCGCCAGGGCGAACATCAGGATTGGGGCACGTTGATCTTCAATTACAGCCGTCCCGAAGTGCGCTGCTTCCTCGTCGGCAGCGCGATGACGTGGCTGGATCGTTATCACATTGACGGCCTGCGCGTGGATGCCGTCGCCTCGATGCTTTACCTCGACTACTCACGCAAGGCCGGCGAGTGGATTCCCAACAAGCACGGCGGCCGCGAAAATCTGGACGCCATTGAATTCCTCCGCTACGCCAACACCACCGTGCATAAATATTTCCCCGGCGCGCTGATGATCGCGGAGGAGTCCACCGCGTGGGGCGGCGTCACCAAGCCGGCGAAGGACAAAGGCCTCGGCTTCAATCTCAAGTGGAACATGGGCTGGATGCACGACACCCTGGAGTATTTCAAGAAGGATCCCATCCACCGCAAGTGGCAGCACAACCAGCTCACGTTCGGGATGATTTATCAGAACACCGAACGCTTCATGATGGCCTTCTCGCACGACGAAGTCGTCCACGGCAAAGGTTCGATGATGCTCAAGATGGGCGCGGATCACATGCCCGACAAAGCGCGGCAGTTGCGCGCGCTCTACGCCTGGATGTGGGGCTGGCCCGGCAAGAAGACGCTGTTCATGGGCTGTGAGTTCGGGCAGTCCGCCGAATGGGCGTACGACAAAAGCCTCGACTGGCATTTGTTGCAATACCTCGATCATGAAGGCGTGAAGCTACTGGTCGCCGATCTCAACCGGCTCTATCTCGAAAATAAATTCCTGCCCGAGTCGGATTACGACCATCAAAGTTTCCAGTGGGTGAACAACAACGACGGCAACAACAGCGTCATCAGCTTCGTCCGCCACGGCACGAACCCGGACGACATCCTGCTCGTGGTCGCCAATATGACGCCGGTGCCGCGCCCCAACTATCGCGTCGGCGTGCCGCGCACCGGGCAGTGGGTGGAAACGCTGAACACGAACGCCAAAAAATACGGCGGCGGCGGCGAGGGTCATCCCGAGCCATTGAAGACGACGACGATCAAGTGGGATGGCCGGGCGCAGGCGATTGATCTGTCGCTGCCCGGCATGAGCGTGCTGTATTTCCGGTATCAAACCAATACCTCTGCTCCGACTTCGGCGGGTGTAAAAAACAATGCCTGACGGTTTTCATTGCGTAAGATTTGTCACCGCTGCTGGAGCATTGGTCAATGGCGGCAAGCCGAGGCGGCGACGTTCGCGGGCGGGCAAGGTTTCCAAATAGTTGGCGGGCAGGCCCAGCATTTGAAAATAATTCGTTGGCAACGGCACACGCGGCGTGTGAGGGTTAAAATACTCCGACACAGTTTTGGTGATGCCGGAGATGTCGAAAGTCACACGCGGTTCGTCTGGGTCAGTCAAGCCAGTGTATCCTTTGACATACCAACCAACATTGAACATAGGCAAAGGATAAACCATTCCGTTTGAATCCTCGTGTTTATATTGTTTGACTCTTGGGGGTTCGATCAAATGAAGTCGGTTCTCGTCCAAGCCAAGCCCATGCAGCGCGTGCCGCGCGATAGCTTCCGCTTCTTTCGCGTTGATTTTGCTTTTTATGTTAACCAGCCGGGCTAATTTATCTTCATAATAAAGGGCTGAAAAAGGACGGTATTGCGTTTCGTAAAACTGATCTAAAACTCCCTGACTGAAACTCCAATCAAAGCGGTTATCCCTTGTGCTGATTCCCCCGTTAATTCCATAAGGCGTGGCTTGAACTGAAAAAAGAATGTTATTTATAGTTAGCGGCTCAGAAATATCAAGATGCCAATTCTCGCGGATTTGATTCGCCTGTTTGAGCATAAGATCAACGGCGTATTGCTCAACTGCGGGAGTATTTGTTGCGAACTTGTACCAGTCATATTGTTTAACATGGGAACGTGCTGCGGCGAGGTTATCCACCGGCGCAAGACTGAGGACGTTGGTTTGTGCGCTTAAGAAAGTTGCCTGAGCGGTTAGGACGCTCAAGGCAAGGTGAGGGGCGATCCTATTTAATTTCACTTCGCGAGGTTTGTTGCCGTTGCTGGAGCATTGGTTAATGATGGCAGGCCGAGCATTTTCCGTCTTAGAGTCGGCAGGGTGTCGAGATAATTGGTCGGTAAGTCCAGCATTTGAAAATAATTGGTCGGAGCGGGAAGCCTGGGGAGCTTCGACTTCAGGTTATAAAACTCGGCATTATGATACTGGACTACGGTCTTCGTAATTCCCGAAACGTCCATCGTAACAGGAGTATTCTTTATGTTTGAGTCTTTAAACCTCTTCTTGCCGTACCAAGCCACGTTGAAGCAAGGCAGCGGATACATTGTTCCATTGGTTTCTTGGAACTTGTATTGATTTACCTCGGGATTTTCTTTTAGGTCGAGTTGTTTTTCCGTGAGCCCTAGCTGATGCAAAGCTTCGCACGCCGTTCTTTGCGCCTCTTTTGCATTAATGTTGCTTTTGATTTTGGCTAAACGAATTGATTCCTCGTCATGGTAACGGAACAATAGAGGATAATATTTGCAATCTGCAAATGAGACCAGAGCATTGCGATCAAAACTCCAATCATAACGGCCGTCTTTTGTGCCGATGCTCCCGTAAATCCCGTAAGGAGTTGCTTGGAGGGAAAAAAGAATATCGTTTATCGTGAGTGGCTTCGAAATATCGAGTTTCCATTTCTCACGAATTTCGTTGGCTTGTGCCAGCATGATCCTAACGGCATATTCCTCGAATGCTGGAGTATTCGTTGCTATTTTGAATAACTCAGGTTGTTTAACGCGCGAACGTGCTGCGGCGAGGTTATCCACCGGCGCAAGACTGAGGACGTTGGTTTGTGCGCTTAAGAAAGTTGCCTGAGCGGTTAGGACGCTCAAGGCAAGGTGAGTGGCAATCCTGTTTAATTTCACTTCGCGAGATTTGTTACCGCAGTGGGAGCATTGGTGATTAGTGGCAAGCCGAGCATTTTCCGTCTTAGAGCGGGCAGGGTATCGAGATAATTAGTCGGCAGGTTCAGCATTTGAAAATAGTTAGTGGCGATGGGAACTCGTCGAAGTTTAGGGTTTGAAGCACTCCATTCCACGGTGAAATACTTTACAACTCTTTTGGTGATGCCGGAAACATCCATTACGATGGGATTATATTCCATATTTTCCGCAGCATATTGTTTCGGGCCTTCCATCCGCCACCTAACGTTGAAACACGGCAGCGGGTAAATAACTCCATTCGTCTCCTCAAATTTGTATTGGTGAACGTCGAGTTTTTCGCTCAGATGAAAATCTTTTTCAGTTAGTCCAAGCTGATGCAAAGCGTCGCGGGCGATTTTTTCAGCTTCTTTGCCTGTGATCAGACTTTTTATTTTAGTTAACCGGGCCGACTCTTCATCATGGTAACGGAACGAGCGCGGCCAGTATTTCTGGTCGCTAAAATCCTCTAGGTCATTTCCCTTAAATCCCCAGTTATAGCGGCCTTCTCGTGTGCCAATGCATCCAGCGATGCCTTTGGGTGTGGCTTTAAGCCAAAAACTGACGTCCCGAATCGTGAGCGGTTGGGGAATGTCTAAATGCCACTTTTCCCCCACTTCATTGGCCTTGGCCAGCATGAGATTAAAACCGTATTCTTCAAAAGCTGCCGTGTTCGTCGCGATCCGAAAAAAATTGTCTCCCTGATAAGGGCTGTGCGCACCGGCGATGTTGTCGGTCGGCACCAAGCTTAGAGTATTGGAGATTTGGGCAAAGATTGCCTGGCAGATTGAGGCAGACCAGATAACGCAATATAAAAAAATTTTCATGAGTTAGTAATCTATCACCAAATCTTCCGCTCCGTATAAAGTTGCACCGCCTGCGGCAGAATTCGCGTGATTTTTTGCATCATCTATTGCTTCGTTTAAGTTATGACGCGGCCCACCTTGATTATTCCGCTCCGACCATGTGGCCCAAAAGATAGTTCTCCAAGTCTGAAAATCTGGGTCCAACAGGCCGGTGACGAAGTTGTCTGAAAATCTTTTCTTGCGGTTCCAGCCGAAGAAGGCGCGCGGGCGGATGCCGCGTTTAACGACAAAATCATCCATCGTCATCTTCTGCTTGGGGATGCCGAACACCAGCGGCCATTTGGCATCGGCGGTCGAGCAGCCGTCCAGATAGACAAAGCGGTAGGGATGCCGGTTGGTGCCGATCAATGGATTGGTCTCGTTGTTATGCAGGATGCTTTCAATGTCCATGGTATCTATGGCGACCGTATTCGTGGAAGTCATGTTTGTGCCCACCCCAAGGATGTTTGCAGCACCGTGACCGAAATAAATAAAGTCCCGACCATACGGATTGCCCACCTTGGTAAGAACGTTGTACCAATCCCCAAACGTTTGAATTTCAAACGGGGTATTGAAGTTTCCCAGCAGATTCGGATGGAACGCTTGCTCTGTATTCCAAATGTCTTCCATCATCGCCCGCACCTCATTGTAGCCTGCCTTGATTGGATTAAATGGCTGATAGTAACAAGTAACCGCATAGGTCGGCGCGAAATTCCACGCAGGCTCAATCAAAACCGTATTGGTCAGCGACGGATACGGTGGCCCAGCAGGAGGATGCACCGTCATGGCCAGAGTGTAAGCAGTGCTGGGATTCTGATTCCCTTGGCCGTCGGTGTTATCCAGACTGAATCCCGGGCCGGTAATTCCAGGATAATTGCAGTAACCATCCGAATCAATGATACCATTCAAATGGCCCAGATAAGTATTTTGATCGTCATACACATCCAGACGCCAGGTCCCGCTGGTGAACACGGTTTGCACGCCCACGTAAATTGCCTGACCGCCTACCTTCCAAGGATCAGGAGTCCACATGACATTGGAAACCGTGACTGTGACCGGAGCATCAATATAAGCAGTGTCATTATCCAGCTTGGCTCCCAATTGCAGCGTGTAAACTCCGTTGGTCACCTGAGTAGTATCCCAAACTCCATTGGGGACCCCGCCGCTCGCCAAGGGGAAACGGGGGAAAGCTGAACCAGGCAGATTGTCATCGCTATCATTGTTTGACAGGAAAACTTCGTCGAGGAACCGATTCGTGTCCTCACTGCCAAATTCAACAATCAAAGGCATGGCCCCGCTTACAACGGTGCCGTTGGTGACTCCAAACAAATGGATGTTGTTTCGCACCACCCGGTAAAAGCCTGTTTCCGGGACAAACCCTGATCCACCGCCTCCCGGAGGGTTTTCACCTGGAGGATTACCGCCCGGAGGTTGCGGAGAATCCGCGCTGGAAACAACAACGCTGCTCGAATTGCTGAGAATTGTGGCGCTCGCAGGATTTTTCAGCGGTCGCTTGGGCCGGTTGGCCGGGAGCGGTGGCGGCATGAGCAGGGCCAGGTCATTGGACAACTGAGCCATTCTCGCGGCCCGAGCTGCCGCGCGTAAAACCATCGAAGGCAGCGACTGGCTGGAACTGCTGGCGGCAAACATGGCGTTGGGCGCAGAACCACCGCAAGTCGGATGCACGACGATGTTGGAGTGAATGAAAAAAGTCAGATTGGTTCCGGCATCCGGTGGCATGAAATTGGTCAGTGTCGTCCACGGATTTGTTGAGACCAGGTCGGCGCGATATTGGACGAGATAGGTTTCGCCGCTGAATTCATCGCTGGGCCAGGACAGGATGACGTCCCGGCATTTGACGGCGATTTGAATTCCTTCGATTGCGACGGTATGAACAGCAGACGCGAGCAGCAGTGCGAGAGCTCCGATGATAACTTCTTTTTTAGTTTTCATAGTTCTTCAGCTTTTCTTTTTTGGCTCGTCGTTCCCCCTTGAAAACCAGAGAGGCGCACACCCGTACGCCTCCCGGAGGCAGCCGACCAAGGCGCCTTACACGAAGCACACAAGGTGAGCGCCCTTTTCGGGCGTGCCTTGGCATTTCGTGTATGGAATTTCCTCAAATAAAAGAGGAGCTGGTCGGCTTTTTCCAGGAGTTTTGAGCAGCAGCCAATGCCACGCAAAATTTATTTGTAAAAGAACTGGTGCGATTATGACGTGGGCTGTTGGAAACGCAATCCAAGTTTTACGATGGAAATCGGCCAGCTTGTAACTGGGCTAATTCCTTGTTTGCGTATAAAAATGCTTGTCGTTACGATGGCAGCGAAACCACTGAATTATGCGAAAAGTTTTCCACGCCCTCACGCTGAACTTCCACCAGCCGCCGGGAAATTTGGAGCACCTGCTCGCCACCGAGGAGTGGGCCGCGAAGGAACTGCTCTGGGCGATTGACCGGATGCCGCGCTCGTTGTGGGACTACGAAGGCATTGGCAAAGTTCATCTCAATCTGAGCGGCACGTTGCTGGAGACGCTTTCCAACCCGGCGTTTCAAGAACGCGTCCACGGCATCGTTAAATGCGGCGAGCTGCTCTGGCATCTGCAAAACCGCCGGATCTTTGAAGTGCTCGGCACCGGCTACTATCATCCGGTGCTGCCGCTGATTCCCGCCGCCGACCGCGAGGAACACCTCGTCCGCTGGCAGGGCATTGCGAAACATTTATTTTGGCGGACTGACTTTCAGGGCTTTTGGCCGCCGGAGATGGGTTTTAGCATGGAGTTGATTCCGCTGCTGAAAAAACTCGGCTACCGCTACGTCATGGTGGACTCTGAATACATCGAGCTGGTCGGGCATTTGCGCTGGGACGAGATGCGCTACCGCCCGCACATCGCAAAATTTGAAGACGCAGAAATTATTGTTGTCGTCCGCGACCGCGAGTTGTCCGACGCGCAGCAGTCCGGGATGGACGCCGGCTGGTTCATGAACGAGGTCCACGAGCGCACGAAGCATTGCGACTTCCCGCCGCTGGTGACGACCGCCACGGACGGCGACAACGGCGGCTGGTTCCGCAACACCAACGACCACGCCAATTTCTGGAACGTCTGCTACCGACCGCTGCTCGACAAGGTGCGGGCGGGCGAGACGGAAATCGAGCCGACGTTCATACACGAATATCTCGATCTGCACGGCGCGCACGGCGAAGTCAAAGTCCGCACTGGCGCGTGGAACACCGGCTGGCATCACGGCGCAGATTTCATGCAGTGGACCGGTTCCGACGCGCAGAAGCAGACGCTGACGCGCATCCACGAAGTCAGCGCCGCCTTCCACGCTGCCCGCGCCCAGTTGCAGGCGCAGGGCAAAGATGTGACCGCACTCGAAGCGGCTCACTGGCGGCTGCTGCGCGCGGAGACGAGTTGCAATTTGTTCTGGGGCGAAGACTGGGTGCAAAAATCCCACGCGGATTTGGACAAAGCGCTGCGGCAGTTGCAACCGTAGCCGCACGGTGGCAACGCAGTGGGGTTTTTTAACGGCAAGTTTGCACGGGAGCAATTACCTCGGTCGGTAGCGGTGATTCCGCTTCACCCGGAACAAAAATCCCTGCCTCGTTCTGCACCTTCTGCGCTTCTTTGCGGCTGAGTCAATGACCTACTGGATGTAGTTCAACAGCGACATCTGCATGATCTTCGCGCCGCTTTGGAGCGCGGCCTGATAGGAGTTTTGCGCCTGGCTCAACTGCACCATCGTCTGCACCAGGTCGGCGCTGGACGCATTGGAGATCATGGTGTTGAGCGCGTTGGTGCTGTCCGCCGACGTCGCAGCGGCGTCCTCCAACTGGCCTTGCAACGAGCCGTTGACGCTGACTTGATAGAGGATGTTGTTCTCGTCCTTTTGCAGCGCCGCCGTGTCGGTCGCCGTGATGCTGGCCTTGTCGCTGGCCAGCATGTGGTCGCGCAACGCGATGAGATGGTTGAACAAATCCGCACCGGACGAACTGTCGGTGATCAAGCCGCGCGGGCCGCTGCCGGAGGTGTTCGCTCCGAGTACATCGGTGGTGGCGGTGGAGCCGGGCGCAATCTCGCTCAGATTGACGGAGGTGTTGCCCTGGTAAGCCACGCCGGTGACCTTGCCGCTGGAGTCGCGGGTGGCGACGAACGGCGGTTGGTCGGATTTGGTGCCGCCAAAAAGATACTGGCCGCTGGCTGGGTCTTTTTTATTCACCTGCACCAGCGCGGCTTCGATATCCGTGTTGATGGTGCCCGCGAACCCCGACAAATCCGGCAGGATTGAATCGCCCGCTTGAATGGCGGTCACGCTGGCGTTGGACACCTGCGTCTGGAGCTGTTGCAAAACGCTGTACGTGGAGGCGGCGCGGGACTGCAGGGTGGAAATGTTCCGGCCGTATTGCGCCTGCGCGGCCTGGTTGGTTTGCGCATTCAACACTTGCTGCATGGCTGTCGGATCGTCGGCCGGTGTCTGCACGCGGAGGCCGCTGGAAACCTGGGTCTGCAGGTTATACTGCCGGGCGGTGAGGTTGTTCAACCGGCCGACCAGGGTGTCCGAGAATAAATTTTGCGTGACGCGCATGATGTAAAAGGGTCAGGTTTTTTTCAAACTAGGTCTTCATGTTGAGCAACGTCTGGATCATCTGATCCACGGTGCTGACGAGGTGCGCCGAGGCTTGATACGCCCGTTGGTAGCTCATCAAGCTGGTCATTTCCTCGTCCAGATTCACGCCGCTGACCGAGCTGCGTTGCGAGGACAACATCCCGGCCACCGAGGTTTCGCTGGCCGCCCGGTCGGTGGCGTTGTTCAGCGTCGTCCCGAGTTCCGTGACCGCCTGCGTGTAGGAACCGCTGAACGTGCGGTTGTTCAAAGCCACCAGCGACGTGGACGCCAAGGCCGCCATCGCCGCCGCTACGGAACCATCTCCTTTCGCGCCCGCCGTGCCGGCCAGTTGCAACAGCGAGGGATCCGCCGCGATCGTCGTGTTCACGGCGATGCCGGCCGCACTGCCGCCGGTGAAAAGACTCGCACCCGTACCACCATTGAGGTTGAAACCTGCGGTGTGCAGCGCATTGACCTCGGCGATGACATTGGTTGCCAGCGTATTAATGCTGTTTTGCAGGTTGGTCAGCTCGCCGTCCCGCGTGTCCACCGTGCTTTCGAGCGAGCCACTGACCAGGCCGAACGGCACACCCGTCAGCACATTGTTGGTGCCGGTCGTAAAGACCTGCAGTTGGTTGGTGCCGGTGTTGAGCACGGTCTTGAGACCGTTGACCACCTGGTTGCCGGAAATCAAAGTCTGGTTGGTCAGTGCGGTCACCGTCACGCTGCCGTCCGCCGCCGTGCTGCTTTGAAAATTCAGGTAACCCGCCAGCGCCTCCAGTTTTTGCTGGCGCATGTCCAGCAGCTCGTTGGCCGAGCCGCCGTTGATGTTTTGCGAGTTTGCAATCTGGTCGTTCAAACTCGCGATGTCCGTGAGCAGTTGGTTCGCGGAGCGCACCTGATCGTCGAGGGAGGAATCCAAATCCGCATGGAGATTGGCGAGGCGCAAGTTGACCTGTTGAAAGGTGCTGGCCAGCGATTGCGCCGCGCCGAGCACCGCCTGCCGGGCGTCCCCCGAGGCCGGGCTGGCGGCGGCTCCGCTCAAGGCGTTGAAAAAATTGCTCAATTTGGCGGTGAGTCCGTTGCTCGAGGCCGCCGTGCCCGTCGTGGTGGTGCCGGCAGTGTTTTGCGCGGAACTCAGGTAATCATTCAACGCCGTCTGCACGGACTGCAGCGTGGTTTGCTGGGAATTCCAATACCCGTTGACGCTGGACTGCGCTTGAATCCGGCCGTTCAAAAGGGTGTCCACGACTTGCTGAATCCCCTGCACGCTCGCGCCGCTGCCTTCCGGGCCGATGCCGGTCTGGATGGCCGGATCCGATTGCAGCAGCACCCGCTGGCGCGAATAGCCGGGGGTGTTGACGTTGGCCAGGTTCTGGCCCGCGACTTCCACGCCCGCCATCTGCGCCTGCAAGGAGCGCGCCGCCATGTTTAAGGTGCCGAATAGTCCAAGCATAGTCAGTTGATGGTGGAGAGTTGATGGTGGAGGGTTTGCGTGCGCCGTGCTCGACTTCGCCCATCAACCATCAACCCATAACAATCAACAATCTTCATAAGTCAGCCCACGGCTTCGTAGAGCGCCGTCGGGGCAAAATTATTTCCGGGCAACCGGCCCGCGTCGTTGTAAGTCGTCGGCGCCACCGTGGGCAGCAACGCGTTGATGAAGCGTTGCATCAATTCCACCGCATGGCTCAGGAGCAACTGGTTTTGCCGGGCGCGCTGCTGGACGCGCACCAGCAATTCGTTGTTCTCCTGCACCAAGGCCTGGATCAAACCGCCGTAATGCCGCGGCAGACGCGGGAGGATTTCGGTGAACACCGCCGATTCGGCCAGGTCGAGGAAAATGGCGACGTGGCGCTGGCGCTGTTCGCGTTCGCGGCGCGTGGCCTGGACGAAATCGGCCTGGGCGTTGATGCCGGTGACACTTTGCAGCAGCTCGGGCGCGCGGCGCTGGGTGACGAGCTGCTGTTGATGATCGAGCTGCGCGAGCAGTTCGCCGTACTGCTTGAGTTCTTCGCGCAGGGATTCAACCAGGTTGGTGAGCAGGGAATTCATGGGGTTTTGGAAGTTGGACGAGCGCTGGTGCGGTGCGGGTGGGTTCCCGCCGCCAGGGAGTTCAAAGGAGCCGGGGAAGGAGTGTTCGTTTCCGCCGGGTGGTTCAGTTGTTTTTCAAAAGTCTGGGCGAAGCCGAACGTGCCCGCCTTGGAAATGCTGTCGGCCAGTTGGGTCGTGATCTGGTCGCGGTAAATCGCCGCGCTCGCGGAGGTGTCGCCGTACTTGGATTTGATGACGGTCTTCTGGCCGCCCTCCAAAATCTGGCGCAGCAGCACGGCCTCAAACTGCCGGCTCGCCTCGGCGATCTTCTCGCGCTTGGTCAGCGAGGAGTTGCCCGCCAGTTGTTCGGGGGCGATCTCCGCCGCGTTCACTTTTCGTTGGAGGGGGGCGAGGTCCATGTCAGCGCAAAATCAATTCGGCCTGCAACGCGCCCGCCTGTTTCATGGCTTCAAAGATCGCCTTCATGTCGCGCGGCGTGACTCCGAGCGCGTTCAAGGAGGACGCCACTTTTTCCACCGTCGGCGATTCCGCGAGCGGGATCAGCGACGAACGCTGTTCGGTCACGTCGGTGGTCTGGCTCGGCAGCACGACGGTCGAACCGCCGGTACTCAACGGCGTGGGTTGCGATGCGGTCAAAGTGGTGGCCACGTTGATCGTGAT
>JANYDP010000502.1 GCA_025363535.1 Verrucomicrobiota bacterium
GACTGCGGTGGCTTCAGCACCGCTTTCCCCCGGCGAATGGAAACGTTTTAGACTTTCCCATCGGACTCAAATTCGGCAGGTTTTTGATATGAAAAAGGATGTGTCGCAACTGCCAACCCCAGAGCCGTCTCCGCCCGGCACCTTCAAACTGCCTCCAGCCCGGCTCGTGGATTTGAAATCCCAGTTGCCGCCCAAAGACTGGCCACACGCGCCGGTTCATTGTCTGGCCGACAACGCCGTTTGTTTCGTCACCGCCGGCACGCTGCACAAAAAACAACTCTTCGACACGCCGAAGAAACGCGACTTGCTCGAAGGCCTCCTGCTCACACACGCGAAGGAATCCGGCTGGCAGCTTGAAGCGTGGGCGGTCTTTGCCAACCACTATCACATAGTTGCGCGCGGCAACCCAGATTCCCGAAATCTCGGTGATTTTTTACACGACCTGCATGGTGTCTCTTCCCGCGAGTTGAACAAATTGGACGGCGTCAAAGACCGCCCGGTGTGGTTCAACTTCCGCGACACCAAACTGACGATTCAATACAGTTACCTCGCAAGATTAAATTACGTCCATCAAAACGCCGTCAAACACAAACTCGCGACGGTGGCCAATCAATATCCGTGGTGCTCGGCGACATGGTTTGAGCGCACGGCATCACCGGCGCAGGTGAAAACCATTTACAGCTTCAAGATTGATCGCGTGAAAGTGGACGATGATTTTTGAGGCGGTGAAGAGCGGCGCTAAAGCCGCCGCAGTCCAAACGCTGTCGCGACCGCCTTGCGTCTTGGAAATTCGCGGAGCGTCTGGACTGCGGCGTGTTCACCGCCGCTTTCGGAAGGATTAGGTGGTTCGACGAAATAGCCGGCACATTGTGCCGGGGCTAATTTCCGGTGTCGCTCCGCGATGGGCACGCCGTTAAAAATTTCCCTTCAAATTGTTTTGGCTTTTTCTATTTGCTGCCGCCTTTCGGTTTTCCTGTTGCTGTTCGGCCAACTTGCAAAGCCGTTCGTCTCGATATTCTAAATAGATCAGGGAAGATTGGCCATAGTAACTTTGGCCAGTGGTTGTTAAAACAGCTTGGCAATTTGTCTGACCGAAATCGTCATCGTAACGGTCTCCCCAAGGTAACTTCCATGATCGTCTAAGGCCGTATTTTTCTTTCAAAACTCCTTTTACGGTATCCCTGTTGAACTGATTGCTTTCTAAGCCAGATGTACAAATCGCGGCAATCCGCCGATCTTCAGTTAGAACCAAGTGGCACGAGAGTTCTGCCTTTTCCATGTCTACTGGCGGCTCGAAACCATAGGTAATGCCATAAATATCATCATCAATTTTCACCTCCAAGTTGTTTGGCAATACATCGCCCAGATTCCAGCCCAATGCTCCTTTAACTTCTTGCAAATTTTGATCAGGCTTTTGAGTTGTTGGGTTGTTGTCTTTTACCCGAGGAATTGCGGCAATGAAGACTGCCACGCTGATGATAACAGTTACAATAATCAATCCGCTTACTACAAACAACGTCGTCCTTTTATTCCCAAGCTTGGGTGGCGCGGCTTGTTCCGATTGGGGCTTGGGTGGCGGCGGGATGAAAAGCATGGTTTCCATCTGGCAATGCGGACAGATGACAGTCTGGCCAGCATCTTCTGATGGGAATGTTATTTCGCCGGGACAGTTCTGACATTTGCAGTTCATTTGGCCATGATTTTTTGTGAAATGACGTTTGTGGTGGCGTGAGGCACGCCACAATCCCATTCCTCCAGCGTCACATCTTTAATGCGGACTGTGCCAGTCCGCATGGCGGGAACGGAAATCTGCTGATCCACCGCACCGGTGCGATAATGTTTAATGAACAATCTCTTTTCGGGTATCAAATCCGAGGAAGTCACCCGGCGTTCGTAGTGATCTGATGCGCTGCCATAGGATCCAGGACTGCCGTGCCCACGTACAAAGACATTCTCGTAGGTTTCCTTGAGGGTGAAGGTCTGAAGGACGATTCCGTTGGACTGCACTTCGGTAATCTTGCCCTCCAGCACTTCCCACAGTTTGCTAAGTTGGGAGTTGTAAAGCTGGCCGTTCACCTCTCGAAATTGCGGTGCGGCAAACACGATATTGGTTTTGAGGATGGTGGGCTGGTTCGTTTCTCCGGCAACTGCGCCGCTCACTGCGAGGAAAAAGGCGACAGCGATGAAATTCCTAATTGAGAAATTTATTTTCGCGCTTATGGCTTCAATGTTCATGTTTTTCTTTGAGTTGCACTCTATCAGCACTGTCAATTCTGCTTCACACCTGCTTCACCGTGCCCCAGTAAACATCCAGCCGTTTGGCCAGATACAGCTTCACCGCCGCACCTGCTGCTTCATGCGGTCGAATAAAACCGCCGCGAGCAGGATGCCGCCACTGACGACGTATTGCCAGAAGGCGTCCACGTTTTTCAAATTCATCGCGTTGTTGACCGTGCCCATGATGAACACGCCGACAACCACACCCACGATGTTCGCCACGCCGCCCGTGAGCGACACGCCGCCGAGCACACACGCGGAGATGACTTGCAGCTCAAAACCCTCCGCCGTCTTCGGCTGACCGCTCGTGAACCGCGCCGCCAGAATGACGCCGGCAAATCCGGCGACGAGTCCCTGCAAGGTGAAGATGGCAATCTTCGTCTTCGGCACGCTGATGCCCGCGAAACCCGCCGCGAGTTTGTTGCCGCCAATCGCCAGCGCGTAGCGCCCGAACACCGATTTGTGCAGCATGAGACCGAACACGACGAAGCAGAAAACCATTATCAGCACGGGCGTTGGGATGCCGCCGAAGTCCGAGATGCCGAGCTGGAAAAACTTTTCTTCGCTGATTCCCACCGCCTTGCCGTTGCTCACGATGTAAGCCGCGCCTCGCACGATCTGCATGGTCGCCAGCGTGGTGATCAGCGCGTTGATGCCGAGCCGCGCGATGACAAAGCCATTGATGAAACCCACCAATCCACCCGCCAGCACCGCCACAGAAATGCCAAGCGCGACGCTGCCGGTCTTGTTGATGATGATCGCCGCCAGCACGCCCGCCATCGCCACCACCGAGCCGATGGACAAATCGAAGTCGCCCGCCGCGAGGCAGAACATCATGGTGCAGGCAATGATGCCGACCGTGGCCACGGAGAGCGCGAGTCCCTTCATGTTCACGAGGCTGAAAAAGTTCGGCACGCACACTGACAGCACGGCGAACATCACCATGAACACGACCACCATGCCGAGCTTGTCCCACAAATCGAGCAGGCGCGGACGGGCGGTGGATTGACTGGGCGCGGCGGTGGCCATAATTACAGTCCCTGTTCCTTCAAGATTGCCTGATAGGTTTCACGCGTGATGAGCACGCCGTCGGTATAGGTCGCCTTGGCCGGTTCGACGCCGGTGGAAATCCATTTGAACATCATCTCCGAGGTCTCCTGCCCATGACGCTTGGCGGACAACAAAACGGACGCGAAAAATCCCGTGGGCTTCGCCTTCTTGAACTCGCTGAGGCAATCGTCCGATCCGTTGATGCCGATGCCCGCGATGTTTTCCGCCGTGAGGCCGCGCCCTTCCATCGCCCGCACCGCGCCCATCACCGCGCTGTCGTTCATGCCGCACAGCAGCCAGTGTTTCACGCCGGAATTCTGCGTGAGCAAAATGTTCGCGGCGTCGAACGCACCCGGCACGTCGGAAGTTTTCTGCGCGGCCTTGAAAATCTTTCCCTTCGCAAAACCCGCCGCGACGATCGCTTCCGTTGCGCCTTCCGTCCGTTCGCGCGCCGTGTCGAGTTCGTCAAAGGTCATCACGCACAAGGCGGTGTCGGCGGCGTTCCAGCCGCGCTTTTTCATCTCCGCATCCAACGCTTTGCCGACCATGTGGCCGATGTTGCGCGCAGAGATGCCGAGGTGATGCACGTCCGCCATCGGCTTGCCATCCGCGCCGAGGAACTGGTCGTCCACGGTGAGGAGCTTGAGGTTCGACGCTTTGGCCTTCGCCGCGATGGCCGGGCCGAGCTTGGTGTCGGGCGTGCAGATGACAAAGCCCTGCGCCTGCTGCGCCGCCAGATTGTCAATCGCCGCCAAGGCTTTCTCGCCGTCCACCGCGCCGATCTTCACGAGTTCAAAATGATTCGCGTCTGCGGCCTGCTGCGCGAATTTCCATTCGAGTTGAAACCACGGTTCCTCCGGTTGCTTAACGATGAAGCCGATCTTCACCTTGCCCGGTGCGCCGGTGGCGGGAGTTGCGGGGGAGGTTTTGCTGTCGCCCGGGCCGCAGCCCGTGAGGAGTGCGAACGCGGACACGGCGACGAGGGCGGACAATTTGGTCGGGTTTTTCATAAAGTTAACGTGATCAAGGCGCGGAGTCTGCCGGGTGACGATTTCAGGCGCCAGTATTTTTCAAGTCCCAGGCCAGCGCGTGGTTGGGGTCGCGCCGCAAAACTTTTTCCAACAACGCCCGCGCCCGGGCGGTCTCGCCCAGCCCCAGCCGCGCCTGCGCCTGCAAAAATAGCGCGGTGGTCTCCTGCCGAAATTGCAGGTCGTCGTCGAAGATCAGCATCGTCGGGAGCGACGTGGCAAAGTAATCCATTTTGGCCTTGGACTTCTGAAGCTGCTGCGCGTAAGCGAGCAGCTCGCGCAGCAGTTTCTTGGCTGCGGATTTTTTTCTGAGCCGCTTCAGTGACAACGCCGAATAGTAGGTCAGCTCGCTGAACGCGCGGACACTCATCTCCTGGAAGTCACCCTTGAAATTTGCGGCGGCGAGCCAGTGCCGTTTTGCCTGCTGCTTTTCCTGCGAAACTTCCAGCCCGCAGCCAAGCCAATAGTGGATGTCACTCTGGTTGGCGAGCGGGTGCCTGGCTTCGCCGAGATTTGGCGGCGCGGTCAACGCCTTCTCAAAACAGCTGACGGCGCATGGAAAATCCTGGTGCGCCAGCGCCGCGCGGCCCAGCGCGAGCTGCGTGCGGACGTGCTGGCCCAGCGGCCCGCCTTCGCCGCCCTCCCACGGCTGGAAGTTGCGCCCATCCAAAAGCTGCCTCGCCTCGACCGGCCG
>JANYDP010000510.1 GCA_025363535.1 Verrucomicrobiota bacterium
ATGGGCTGGGACTTGAAGTTCAACGCGCTCGTCGAAGCCATCCACGATTTCGATGTCCACGTTGTCCGCAGCGAACCCGAGGCGCTGCTCCTTGAAAGTAAACTCATCAAGGAATTTCATCCGCGCTTCAACGTCAGCCTCCGCGACGACAAGCATTACCTGATGCTTAAGGTGAATCTGAACGATCCCATCCCGCGCTTCACGCTCACGCGCATCAAGCAGGATGACGGCGCGCGTTACTTCGGTCCGTTCCCGGATTCCGGCGCGTTGCGCAGCACGCTGGCGCTGGCGCGACGTCAGTTTCATCTGCGCGGCTGCCGTCCGCTCACGCCCACCGACCGCGATTACAAGCATTGTCTCTACGCGCATTTGAAATACTGCACCGCGCCGTGCATCAACAACGTCACGCGCGAGCAATATCTCGAACAGGTCAACGCCGCCTGCGATTTCATCGGCGGGCAGTGCGAGGAAATGCAGGAACAGCTCGAAGGCGAGATGACCAAGGCCTCGGCAAACCAGGATTACGAACGCGCGGCGCAGTTGCGCGACTTGATCCGCGACCTGAAATACATGGCCAGGAAGACGGAGAAATTTCCGCGCGTGCCTTACAGCCTGCCGCTCTCGATTGATCCGGTGAATGATCTGGCCGAACTCGCGAAGGTGCTGGATTTGCCCGCGCCACCGGTGCGGATTGAAGGCTTCGACATTTCCAACATCAGCGGAACCTTCGCCGTGGCGTCGCTGGTGAGTTTCAAAAACGGCCGGCCGGACCGGGCGAATTATCGCCGGTTCAAAATCAAAACTGTCGTGGGGCAGGATGACTTTGCGAGCATCGCGGAAGTTGTGCGGCGCCGGTATTCGCGACTGTTGCGCGAGGCGGGTGGTGCGGGGGGGGATGGAGGATTGAAGATGGACAAAGGGGGACACCTCACCCCGACCCTCTCCCCATTGCTCGCCGACTCGCAACGCGGAGAGGGAGCAAGGCCATCCTCCATCCTCCATCCTCCATCCTCGTTCCCTGATTTGATTCTGATCGACGGCGGCAAGGGTCAGCTCGGCATGGCTTGCGAAGAGTTGAAGAAGCTTGGGCTGGAAAAAATTCCCGTCATCGGACTAGCAAAGGAATTCGAGGAAATTTACCGGCCCGGCGAAAGCCAGCCGCTGCGGCTCGGCCTCGATCATCCGGCGGTGAAGCTGTTGCAACGGGTGCGCGACGAATGTCATCGCGTGGCGAATTCCTACAACGCCGAATTGCGGCTGAAGAAGATTTCTGAGAGTATCCTTGACGAGTTCCCGAACATCGGCGAGAAGCGCAAGGCGGCGCTGTTGAAAAAATTCGGCTCCGTCCAGCAACTGCGGCTGGCGAGCGTCGAGAAGATTGCCGAAGTGTCCGGCTTCGGCGGCAAGGCGGCGGAAGAATTGAAAAAATTTCTTGAAGCGCGGTCGGCTTCTGGGCCGTAAACGCAATTTTGCCCGTGATGTTTTTTTAGTGCGGAACCCCGTGCTTCCGTCGCCGAGTGTCAACACAATTTCCTCCAGAAGAAGCAGAACAACTTCTCTGTAACACTAGCTCAATCTCCGGTAGTCTCCTGATCCTCTTCTTCCTCAACGATGGCAGCATCCGTCTCTTCACTGTAATTAAACTCAACTTTGCTCTGCTTCACGATTTCATCGAGAATCTGCGGCAAAAATAACCCTGAGCTTCCGCTTGCCTGAATCGTTCCTGTAAAATAGGGATGTTGATGATTTCCTCAATGCAGGCCATGTAAGTTTCCACGACTTGTTGAACGCCAAATTGCTTCTGCGCTCCGTCCCGAAGCTTCTGCTGCAACGAGTCAATTGACTCGACGGATTTGATGACGAACGAAATCGGAAAACGCTCAATTTTGTCGATGTCGAGAAAGTATTTCTTCACGTCCAACGTCTCAGTGACTTGGAAGAACCGCCCCAACGGTTTTATCACGAAATCAATTCCTCCATCGTTCGCATTCGTCCGTCCCGTCTTGAACAGCTTCAGCTGTTCTTTGCTGAGATTCTCCAAGTCGAACCCGAAATAGACAGTTTGGTCGTGGTAGAAAAACTTGAGCACGGCGAAGCTGACGATTTCAAACAACCGTGCGTCCCGGTTCGGTGCAAGCAGATCCAGAATGAACGCCTCAGCCTCCTTCGGAGCAGAAGTTGTCAAGTCCTTCAGCTTCACGCAAGTTTCAATGAACGCGGCAAAGGCGGCTGATTTCGTCGTGATGTATTCATTGACGATTTCGATGATGCTCGCCGCAAGGTCACAATCCTTCCGCCCAATTTTCAGCCGAAGCAGGTTGTGATTGAGCCAGTAGCGGTTCGTTTGGACATCGCGGACGATGGGCGTGAGCTCGCCAGTCGGGAAGAATTTCTTGAACTCCTCATTGAGCCGGTGATTGAGCGCATGGTTTTGCAGCTTGCTGCCGAAAGGCAACTCGCGCTGCCGTTGAAAAAGGCGGCTGAACACAGCGCCTTCGTATTTGGAGTAGTCACCCGCCTTGTCGAAGCCGCCCTTCAAATAATCTTCGGCGAGCACATAGAGCGCGTAGAGGTTGGCGAAACTGCTGCGAGATTTTGACCCGCGATTCGCCGAGCGCGTCTTGAGGTTGATGTATTGGAGCAGCAAGCTCCGCTCAAAAAGATCATCCGCTTGCGCGCCAAAATGTTGCTGGAGCACCGCTTTGATGGTCTGGGTAAAGGAGTGCTCCATGATTCACTTGTCCAGCAGCATCGGGGTTGTTTCCTTTTCGCTATAGCCTGCGTCATACGATTTCAACGGCTTCACCAGCAGTTCGCCTTTGAAATGCGTGGCGATGTTTAGCCGCCGCAAACCAACCTTCACGTATTCATCTTCGATTTCGATGCCGACAAACCGCCGACCAAGTTCCTTCGCGACAAAACCCGTCGTGAACGTGCCCGCAAACGGATCGAGCACCAAGTCGCCGGGATTCGAGCTTGCCTTAATGATGCGCTCCAGCAGCGCGACCGGTTTTTGCGTGGGATGCTCCTCATACTCCGGCATCCGGTAGCGGACGCGCGGAATTTCCCACACGTTGCCCGGCACTTTGGTCGAACTGTAAACGCTGGGAACTGGCTTGCGATAATCAATCAGTTTGCGCTGCGCTCCCGTCCGCGCCTCCACCTTGATGGCATCAGCGTTAAACGTGTAGTTCTCCGGGTCGCGGACACAGAATAGAATCGGCTCGTAAAGCGAACCGAAATACCGCTTCGCCTGCACGCCGGAGCTGTCATAGAACCAAACGATGCGCGAAAGCACGGTCAGGTTCTTGCGCAGGTAGAGGTCAAAATACGGGAGGCACTGCGTTGAACACATGAAGTAAAAGCTGCCGTTCGGCTTGAGTTTGCGCAGGCAAATTTCAATCCACTGATAGCTCCACTCCAAATACGCCTCGTCTGACGGCCACTTGTCCCGGCGACCATTGAAACTTTTGCCGATGTTGTAGGGTGGGTCCGCGAAAATCAGGTCAACCGTACCATCTGGCACGTGCGTTGTTAAGACTTCTACGGAATTGCCCCAAATGATCTCATGGTTTCCTTTTTCGAAGACGGTCATGTTCATGATGATGGCACTTGGCAAAAAACAAGCAAGCCTGCGTGAACCGTCGTGCATAATCGAGACGACAATAAAACTCGTGCAAACAAAGTTCGAAGCGAAATTTCATATTTGAATGAAATAACGTGGGAGACAAAGAACCGGATTCGGACGGAGAAGTGAAAAGCTTTTTGACGGTGCTTTTTGCATTGAGTTGCAGGAGATGCGATTCTAGTCTCCTCCCGTCAATGAAATCATTCGCCGAGCTGAATTTTCCCGGACGCCTGATCGCGGTCGAGG
>JANYDP010000541.1 GCA_025363535.1 Verrucomicrobiota bacterium
CGGCGAACGGGGCTGGAAACTGGCTAATCAAATTACTGCCGATTCCTTCATCAACTGGCGCAATGCCCAAAAGAAAATGGCGGCGCGGACAAAGAATCATTATCTGCAAGGAATGGTTTCGTTCTTAAACTGGCTGGAGCGAGTTGGGCGCATCAAAGCCAATCCGTTGAAATTTGTTGGCAAGGTGGATGAGCGCGGACAAAGGCAACGGGTGCGGCGTGCCTTCACCGATGAAGAATTGCGCAAGCTGATCGAGGGATCAGGATCGCGTGGCATCATTTATTTTACAGCGGCACGAACGGGCTTGCGCCAAGAGGAATTGCGGCAACTGGTTTGGGATGATGTTCAGGTGGATGCGAACCCCCCGCGCATTGTTGTTCGGGCGGAGACGGCAAAAAATAAAAAATCCGAGCCGGTTGAATTGGTGCCGGAAATTGTCGAGGCGTTGAAAGCGTATTGTCCGGCGCATTGGTCGGCGGGTGCCTTGGTGTTCCCCCAAGGCATTCCTCGCGCCTCCCGGCTCAAGGTGGATGCGGAGCGTGTCGGTGTGGCTTACCGAGACGAGCAAGGCCGCTATGCAGACTTTCACGCGTTGCGCTACACGATGGCAACCTTCCTGCAAAGGAACGGCGTGGCGCAACGGTTCGCGATGAAGCTAATGCGGCACAGCGACATTAAGCTGACGGCGAAGGTTTATACGGATGAAGCGCAACTGCCAATTTACGATTCGATCAAAAACCTTCCGCGCCTCGGGGGGTATACACAAATACGCGCACAGATTTTAGGCCAAGGGGGTCAAAACGTGGCGCAGCCGGTCGCAACGGGCGAAGGGAGTGGAAGTGAAAAAACGCCTGTAAATAAAGGCGTTTTGCGCGCTTTGGCGCAGTCTGACGGGGAGGGGGAAATGGAGCGAGCGAAGGGATTCGAACCCTCGACATTCACGTTGGCAACGTGATGCTCTACCAACTGAGCTACGCTCGCTTAACCAACTAAGAACGCCACATCTTTGCGGCAAACACGACGCAATGCAAGCCTTGTTTTGAAAGCTTTCGCCTCACCAAATCCCTGACTCCCGCAACTGCCCCGCCGCCGTCGCCGCCCATCCCCGATTCGCCGCTGGACTGGCGGGACTTGGATGCAGGATGCGGCCGATTTGCACTTCGCCGTCGGGAAAAATCTCCGCCGCCCGTTTCATCGCGAAGTCACCGACGCCGACCACCCACTCTGGTTTCAACAACTGCACCGCCTCGCGCAGATGCCGGTCGCAGGCGGCAAACAGCGCGACTCTTTCCGCCACCGGCAGTTTGTCAGGCGTAAGGTTGCGGCCGCCGGCTTCCATGAAAACAAGGGGACAATAATTCATCACCAAATGATCGCGGAAAAACTTTTCCGGCGCTCCAAACCGCTCCGCAAACAATCCCCACAAACGCCGCCCGCTGACCTCGGCGCGCTGGCAGGCGAAGCCCGTCACTGGCCGCTTGGGATGTTCGCGCGGTGGCTTTCCGATGGGAACTTCGATGCCGAGCCAATCGCGCACCGCCGCGATTTCGCCGAACGGCACGCCGGTTTGCGCCATGCCGAACGGGCCGGGGTTCATGCCAAGAAACAGGACGCGCTTGGGGCCGGCGCCAAATTTTTTCAAATAGGCGGAGTGTCCCGACCAGGCGTAGCGCAGCGGGTTATAGACGTAGGCAACGGGGGGCGCGAAACGAAGCTGTTCAACTTCATCGCCGAGTCTTTGGGCGGATTGGACAAGCGGCTGGCTCGTCACGGGCTTGGGCAAGGTGAAAAATTATTCCGGCGGTTGCTCGCGCGGTTCGCGCGGCTCCCGGGACTCAGGGGATTCCCGCGGTTCACGGGACTCGCGTGGTGGACGCGGCTCACGAGCTTCGCGCTGGTCGTCGTCGCGGGGACGGTGAATCCGGCGCATGGCGCGTTGCAACGCTTCGATCTCGCGCTCATCGTCAATCTTCTGGCGTTCGGCGAGCTCCAGCGTTTCGAGGATGTCATCCATCTCTTCGAGCGCGTGCTTCAACTCGGCAATGATCGCGTTGACCTGTTCGATGGCCTCGGTGACGGAGCGGTTTTTCGGGCCGCGTTCGCGCTCGGGCTGAGGGGCGCGGGGCGGTTCGTTTTGCGGCGGACGTTCGCGCGGCGGTTGTTGATCCCGCGGCGGGCGGGGTTGCTGGCGCTGTTGATCCCGGCCACGAACTACGGGCGCGGGGCGTAACGGTGGCAACCGGCGTTCAGTCGGTTCGCCGCCGCCGCCGGGCAACTCACCGGTCTCGGGGTTTACCGGAACTGTAGTTTCAACGGGGGAATTTTCTGATCCCGCAGGTTCATCCTGTTCATCCGCCTCGTTTTCCGGGGCGGCGTCGGCTGCTGACGGCAGGGGTTCACCAGCCGGGCGCGGGTCGCGACGACGGGAGTGGCGACGTCCACCACGACGGGAGCGACGACGCGGGCCAGCACCACCCGTGGCGGGCGCAGCGGCTTGAGATTGTGCGGAAGCCGGTTTCGGCTGTTCTTCGGGAACCATTCAGACAAGTTGCCGGGAGGAATCTGTTTTGGAAAGAATTATTCCGGCAACGTTCTGTTGGCGGGCGCGGCCACGGCGTTCAATTGCGCCAGCAGATTGTGGAGAAACACCACATTGTCGGCTTCGAGATAGTTCATCGTGCCGCCCATACGGGCAAAACTTTTGCAGAACCGCAGGTAGTAGGCCGGATTGCTTTTTGGCGGTTCGCCCTGCGACCAGTCCCAGTTGCCACCGTCCTGGATGTCCACGACGTAAATCATGTGGTCGCGGACAATGCCGCGCCGGCTTTGCAGTCGCAGATTGTTCACGCAGCTCAGACTTTTCTCGAACACTTGCGGGGCCATGATCGCCGAGCCGACGGACAGCACCACGCCGCCATCGAGTCCTTCCACCGCCGTGCCGAGCAGGCGGAAGTCCGTGTCCGCCGCGCGCCCGATGGCTGCGCCGCGAAACATCGGGTGGCACGCAATGATGTCGTAGCCGATGCCGGGATGCACGGTCAACGGAACCTTGTGGCGATAGGCCTGCGCGAGCATTGAGGTTTCCTTCCACGGATGTTTTACGTGGATGTGGCCGCCAAGAAGCTTGTGCTTCACCATTGCGCGCAACAATTCGGCCCGCGCCGGGGTCAGGGCGTGGGCCGGCTCGTCGGCGATAAATTTTTTCAACGACTCGGTGGTCGGGAGTTGCACGCCGTCATCATAGATGAAACGGCCAAGGCTCTGGCCGTAACCCAGCCGGTTGGGCGCGCCCGCCAGCAGGGCCAGGTGGAGGTTGCGCCCCGTCTCGTCCCAGGTGCCGAACGTGCCGGTCGCGACATTTTTGCGGACGCTCTCCTCGGTGCGCCCGAGAAAGGCCAGCTCCCAATCATGAATGGTGCCCGCACCGTTCGTGGCCAGATGCGTCACCCAGCCATTTTCGACCAAAGAGTTGACGAGGCGGTGCGCGCCGTTTTTGACGAGGTGCGCGCCGTACATCAGGATCACGCTGGCGTGGCGTTCGCGGGCGGCGAGGATTTTTCCAGCGCACTCGCAGACGACGGTTTCAATGTTCGGCGGACAAGACGGCGGCGGCGTGGCCGGATCAACGAGGATTTTTTCCAGCGAGCTGAGGCTGTCGCGCTCGGCGAGCGGGCGGACTTTGAGCCGGCTCAAGTCGAGCGGTTGGGGAAAAGTTTTCATGCTTCAAAAATGTGGTCGGTCGAATCCGCCGACGCGATCAGGAAAAACATTTGTCCGCCAGTAAACGCCGTCCCGCCTAAAAGTCAATGGCGGCGGCGACAGGTTAAACACGCGGACGATCGGTGGGTCGGCGGTTTTATTTCGCGGGATTTAGCTGCGCCAGGCGCAGGCCGGGCTTGACTTGGATTTTTTTTGCGGGAGAAATGAACGCATGATGACCCGAAGAGATTTCCGAGTCGCGGCGGTTGCCATGGGGGTGACGATGGCCGTGGTTGCCCTGGCCCAAACCGTTTCCAAGCCCATGATGCGGTCGCGGGTTTTTCACTGGGCCGAAATGAAAGTGGAGGCGACCAAAACCGGCGAACGGCGCGCGGTGTTTGACGCGCCCACGCCCACGCTCGAACGGTTCGAGTGCCACATCACCACGTTGAATCCTGGCGAGTCGCCGCACGTCGCGCATCGTCATCCGGAGGAGGAAATGATGATCGTCAAGGAGGGGACGCTGGAGGTTGTCCAGGACGACACGACAAACCGGGTGACGGTGGGCGGGATTATTTTCTGCGCCTCCAATGAACTGCACGGCTTGCGCAACGTGGGCACGAACCGCGCGACCTATCATGTGCTGAAATGGTATCCGCATGATCTGATCAAAGCGGAAGTGAAATAATTTCCGGTTCGCAGTCCGCAACGGCACGCTGCTCCCGTTCTTGCCCCCGCCCCGGCCACGCCAGGTTGTGCGGCCAGCGGTGCCAGGTTCCCGCAGTTGGAACAAAACGTCTGTCTCAGGCATCCCATACACACGCAGGGTTGAAAACCTGCCAGAACATTCAACTCCAACTGCCAATATGAACGCGACACCTAAATCCTCCGCAAGGAATTTGTTTCCCGGTGGCCAAACAAATTCCATAAAAGTCTCATTGCTCCTCGCGTTGTTGGCGCTGGCACACATGGCGGCCTCACCGGCCCTCCGAGCCACCACGGTCTGGACCGGCCCGACCACCACGTTTACGCAGGCATCACCGTATCCCGGTGCCGGCGACCGGGATCAATTGACGGCGAATGTTTCGCTGACGCGCGCCACGCCCGTTGGCGGCGGCACGGGCGGCGTTTTCAACGGCGTGAGCGAAACGTTCTTCACCAAGTTTGTCAGCCCGGCGGGCACGGAATGGGCGGTGGGCGCGCTCACCAACTACGCCACCCTCAGTTATACCGACTGGACATCCGTCGGCGCGGGACATCCGGTGGGCAACCTGGTGGGCCAACAGCTCGTGGTGCATCTCATCACCGAGGACATCTACCTGGCCCTGCAGTTCACCTCGCTGCCTCCCGGCCCCGGTTTCGCTTACATTCGCTCCACACCGGCACCGGCCAACGTGCCGCCCAACGTCGCCATCACTTCCCCCACCAACGGTGCCGCCTACACCACGCCCGCCATCGTTCCTATCATTGCCACCGCAAGCGACTCCGACGGCAGCGTCACGAACGTGTCGTTTTTCGACGGGATCACGTTTCTGGGCGGAACCAACAATCCCCCGTACACCGTCACCGCCAACCTGGCCTCGGGCAGTCACGCGCTCACGGCGGTTGCTACCGACAACCTCGGCCTTTCCACCACTTCAGCGGTCGTGAACGTAACGGTCAATGTGGGGAATGCCGCGCCGAGCGTCACCATCACCAACCCGCCGGACAATGCTGTTTTTGGCAACACCACCTCTGTCGCCGTACAGATCTCCGCCAGCGATTCGGATGGCAGCGTGACGAACGTTCAACTTTTCAACGGAGCCGTGTTGTTGCGCAATTTTACCACCGCGCCCTACAACTTCACGGGCACCGCCCTCGCCGGCAACTTCGCGCTGGGCACAAATACTTTGACTGCGGTGGCAAAGGACAATCTCGGTGCCACAACGACCTCCGCGCCGATTCATGTGATCATTGCGAGATATTTACCGGCGATCACAAACGGCAACCTTGCGATCCTCTTGCAACCGGTTGCGACAGGATTGGCTGCACCTCTCTATGGCATCAGCCCGCCGGGCGATACCCATCGTTTGTTTGTTTTGGAACAGAACGGCTTGGTGCGAATCATTCAGGACGGAATACTGTTGCCTGGTGCGGCCCTCAGCATTACGAATCGCGTGCAGCCACCACTGGTCCCCACCAACCCCAACGACGAGCGCGGCCTCCTAGGACTCGCCTTTCATCCCGGTTTCAACACCCCGGCCAGCCCCGGTTATCAAACCCTCTACACTTACAACAGCGAGCAGATACCGCCGGCGACTTCGCCCACCTACCCGGTTCCGACCACGGCCACCAACAATTACAAGAATGTCATCAACGAGTGGAAGATCTCGACCACCAACGCTAATGTCATTGACCTTGCTTCGCGTCGCGAGGTCATCTCTTTCGGCAAGACTGCGGGCAATCACAATGGCGGCACCTGCACGTTTGGCCCGGACGGCTACATGTATCTTGCGTTGGGCGACGGCGGCGACGCCAACGATGTCGGAGCCAGCCACATCGTGCCGGGCGGCAACGCCCAGAACCTGATCACGCCGCTGGGAAAATTCTTGCGCTTCGACCCGGCCAATCCAGCCCTGACGACCGGCAGCCCCAATCCAGTAAGCGCCAACGGCCAGTATCGCATTCCCACCAACAACCCGTTTCAAGGGCCGGGCCAAGCACCGGAAATCTATGCCTACGGAGTGCGCAACCCGTATCGTTTTTCGTTCGACCGTGTCACCGGCGACTTGATTCATGCCGACGTCGGCCAGAACAACGTCGAGGAGATTGACCGCATCATTCGCGGTGGCAACTACGGCTGGGCGGTCAAAGAAGGCGACTTCCTGTTCAACATGACGAACGGTCCCGCCGGGAACGCCGGCACCATCGGGGCTCCTCCAGGAAATCGCAGCCCGGGACTTCCGGCGGGCATGATTGATCCGATCTCCGGCCCCGGGGGCGTGCTCGAGTACGACCACAACGAAGGCATCTCCATCACCGGTGGATTTGTCTATCGCGGCACTGCGATTCCGGAGCTGTACGGAAAATATATCTTCGGCGACCTGGCCCTGAAAACACAGCCGGTGCGGGCGGACGGTCGTATCTTCTACGCCGACCTTCAGGCCGGCACGATGAATACCTTTCCGCTTTTCCAATTTGGTGGCTCGGCGGTTTTGCCGAATGGACTCACAGTTCACGGCTTCGGCCAGGATGCCGATGGTGAACTCTACGCGCTGGTGACGAACACGTCAGCGAACGGCACCGGCGGGATCGTTTACAAGCTCTCGGCTCTGCGCCTCACGGTTCAAGTGTCGGGCAATCTGCTGGACATCTCCTGGCTCGCTTCGGGTGGACGCCTGCAAACACAGACCAACAGTCTCAGCACGGGGCTGGGCACCAACTGGGTCACCGTGCCGGGTTCGGCGGCCACCAACCATGTTGTCATGCCGATTAACCCGGCCAACGGCAGTGTGTTTTACCGGCTCGCCGTTCCGTGAGGA
This sequence comes from Verrucomicrobiota bacterium, assembly GCA_025363535.1. Classification (GTDB taxonomy): domain Bacteria; phylum Verrucomicrobiota; class Verrucomicrobiia; order Limisphaerales; family CAIQOK01; genus CAIQOK01. The sequence goes on from JANYDP010000541.1 coordinate 7,221, forward strand.
CGCGGCGCAGCCCTGATTCCCAAAAGCAAAACCGAATTCGCAACCGCCCGGCATTAAAATGCCGGGCTTGTTATTTTGCGTGATGATTCGGCTGCCGGTTCGGGTCACTTCTTTTTTTGAACAGGTCGAGAAGACTGGCATTTGTCCCCGCCTGATTGGTCGTCTGCGACTTCTGGCCGGTCAGCAGCGAGCCGACGCCCTGCATGATTTTTCCCGCGTCCCCGCCGAGCGTGCCGGCCATCCCGCCCGCCGAGCGCAGGACCAATCCAGAGATGACCAGCTTGTCCGTCTTAGGCACGGGATTGCCGAGCGTTCCGCCCAGCTTGACGAAGTTCGGCAGCGTCACAAACGTGGCGTTGGTCGGTGTGTTTTCCGGCAGCAGGTGCCCCTTGGCGGCGAGGTTGCGGCTGAGTGAAATGTTCAGCGGCCAGTTGGTGAACGGCGAATCGTTCAACACCGGAGCGATGGGAATTTCACCGGTCGCATCGGCCCGAAACGAATCGCTCAGGACATCGCCGCGCGTGAGATTAATTTTGCCGGCACCCATTTTTAGCTGCGCGTCCAAGCCGGTAACCGGCACGCGCGTCAGCTCGTTCAAGCCCAGCACAAACGCAATCGGCGTGATCAGCATTTTCGCCTTCCGGCCGACCATTTGGACGTTCGCGTTAGTCAGCACAAAGCTGGCATTGCCGTTGAGATTTTTTTGCAGGTTGGCGCCGGTGATGCCCGCGCCCTTGACCTGTGCGCTGGCCAGCAGTTGACCGAAAGCCTTGCCCTGGTAATCAGGCGAAAACGTGTCGGTCAACGGCCCGAGCGGCACGCCGTCCGCGTTGAAGTTCAGATCGTATTGAAAGCCGGGCACGCCGAGATTCAGGTCGGCCGTGGCGTTTACCGGCGCGCCATTCAACGTCAATTGAAACGGATTCAGCAACACCTGGCGGCCGTCCAGTTTCAGAGTGGTCGTAAATTTTACCACGTCCAACGCGCGCAAATACAACCGGTCGATCGCGATGTCCAAGACAAAATTGTGGAACGGCAGTTTCACTGCGACCGGCTCTGCTCGCGTTGGTGCGGGGGTTGGTTGAACTGGAGTTGTGGGGGCCGTGGGCGTGGTCGAGCCGGTGGACAGATTGTAATAATCCGTCAAGTCCAGCGTGTCCGCCGTGAGCCGGAGCGCGCCGGTGACGGCGTCGGCCTTGGAGAAATCTACGGTGCCGGTGAGATTCAATTCATTCGTGGCCCGCGCGGTCGGCGTGAGGGTCAGCAGACCTTGACGCAGTTCCGCTGCCTGGCCCTTCAACGACGCATCCAGTTTCAACTTGGCGGCCAGCACCTTGTCCGGCGTGGTGCTGCTTGCGAGATTGGCCACGATCAGCTCGCCCGTGACGGACTGGCTGGGTGCCTGGCTGGTCAGCCGACCGTGAAATTCCAGCGTGCCGCCGGCGAGTTTCACGGCGGGTTGCGGAAAGATCGCCAGCAACTTGACCAAGGCGGCTTTGACGGCGACTTGAAAATCCGCCGCCTGCGTGGCCTGATCAAAAGTGCCGCTGCCGGAAATGGTCAGGGCCGGTTCGCCGAGTTGCGCGAGTTCGAGATGATAACTTTCCAGGCTGAACTGTTTGAAATCCACCGCGCGGCCTTTGGCCTGCACATGTACGTCTGCTTGATTGACCGAATTGCTGCCGAGCTTCGCCGACAATTGCATGACTTGCGTGTCGAAATCGAATGCGAGCTGTTGGCCGCCCTGCTGTGAAATCAATTTGATCGTGCTGGTCACCAATCCGGACGTCGCCAGATCGGGAGCAAAAGCGCGCCAGTCCGAGAGATTCAAACCGGTGACCGTCAGGTTCAGCGAAGAATCACCCGTGCCGCCGGTGGTCCCGCCCCAATTGATGTTCATGGGGCTGGAAAGATCGGCGCGAACCAGTGGCTGTCCATTTTGCGTGGTGGTCAAGGTGAGCGTTTTCAGCACGGCAGTTTGCGTCGTGCGATCCACGGTGATGCTGTAGTCCGAATGCGCGTCCAACACCGGCGTGGCCTGGCCGGAGCGGGTGACCTGAAAATTAGCGACATTCAAACGGCCGCTGGCGGTGATGGCTGCGCCGGACTTGGCCAGCTCGATTTGATTCGTGGCATTGATCGTCGTGCCACCGAAGTCCAAACCACTCGACGCCCCCACCAGGTTCAACAACCGCCGGTCCAGTGCGAGCAGTTCGACGTTGAGTTTGCCTTCGGATTTTTCCAGAGCAAACGGACCGCTGACGCGCAAGGCGCCGAGTTGCGCGCCGGATTTTTGAAAATGCAGTGCGACTTGTTTGATCTCAGTTGGCGTGATCTCGCAATCCAGTTCACTGCTGAGCGCGGCCAGCTCCTGGAAGGATCCGGTGGCCTGCGTCACTTCGAAGCGGATGCCGCCCTTGACGGACAGCGGCTTCAAATCCGCCGCGAGCGCAAAAACAAAATCGCCGCCGACCTTCCCGTGCATGGCTCCGGCGATGGCCGGTGATGCCGGATGGTTCTCCACTTGGACATCGGCCCCGAGCGTCAATTTGCCGGTCGCGCCATTCTTCACATCGTCGAGGGTCACGTTGACATTGGCCAATTCCAGCACATCGCGCTGACCGTCTTTATGATTCTTGGTCTGGCGAACGGTGGCGTTGGTCAGCGCGAGTTTCTTCAAACTGATCTGCGGCGGCGATGAGACTTTGGCCGGCTCAAGCTTTTTTCCTTTGGAAGATTTCAGGAGGGGATCAAGGTTGCTCGTGCCATCGGCATTCTCGATGAGATTGATGACGGGTGAGATGAGCGTGGCTTCCGCCACGTTAATTTTGCCGCCCAGGATGTCCATGAGGCTGTAGCGAAGCCGTACTTCCGCAACTGTGACGAGCGGTTCGGTGCCGGTGGTCTGGACTTTCAAATTGCGCAGGACTACCTGGCTGAACGGGCTGATGCTGGCATCCTCGACGGTGATGGTCGCATTGGCCGCCAAGCTGGCGCGCGGCAGGATG
>JANYDP010000573.1 GCA_025363535.1 Verrucomicrobiota bacterium
GCTTTCTCGGTTTGACAGTCGGCTGTATTCTGCACGATCAACCGCCCAATGTGCGGCGCGAGCAGTATTATTGCGACATCACCTACGGCACCAACGCCGAGTTCGGTTTCGATTACCTGCGCGACAATGGCATGGCCACCACAGCCGAGGAACAGGTGCAGCGCGGGCATTACTTCGCCATCGTGGACGAAGTGGACTCGATCCTCGTGGATGAAGCCCGCACGCCGCTGATCATCAGCGGGCCGGCGGTCATCACTTATGACGAGCAGTACGCGAATTTCCGGCCGCAGGTGGAATCCATTTTTCACGCGCAGGAACGGCTGTGCAATCGTTACCTGAACGAAGCCGAAGAACTGCTCAAGAAATTAAATCCGACCGACGGCTCGAACGTGCAGAACGCTGACGCCATCGAAAAGGAAGCCGGTCTCCTGATGTTCCGCGTCAAAACCGGCACACCGAAATCCGAGGGGCTGATGAAGCTGCTGGAAAATCCAGTCCACCAGCGGCTGATGAACCAGGCGGAGCTGTCCCTGCACGCCGACCAGAAGAAGACCGATCTCTACGCCGAGAAGGAGCAACTCTTCTTCGCGATGGACGAGAAGAGCCATGAAGCGGACCTGACCGAGAAGGGCCGCAATTTTCTCAGCCCGAAAGATCCCGACGCGTTCATGCTGCCGGATTTGACCACCGCACTGCACGACATTGACACCGGTCCCGAAACCGATCCGCGCAAACGCATCGAGGCCAAGACCAAGATGCAGCAGGAATTTGAAGCGAAGGCCCAGCGCATCCACGCCATCTCGCAATTGCTCAAGGCCTACTGTCTTTATCAGAAGGACGTGCAATACGTCGTGCAAGACAACAAGGTTATCATTGTGGACGAAAACACGGGCCGCCTGATGACGGGCCGCCGGTGGAGCGATGGCTTGCATCAGGCCGTCGAAGCCAAAGAGCAGGTCGCCATCGAACGTGAAACCCAGACACTTGCGACGATCACGATTCAAAATTATTTCCGCCTGTATCTAAAGCTCGCGGGCATGACCGGCACGGCGGAAACCGAGGCGCAGGAATTTTTCGACATCTACAAACTCGGCGTGCTGGTCATTCCGACGAATCGTCCCATCGCCCGCAAGGATGGCAACGACTCGGTCTATAAAACCCGCCGCGAGAAATACTCCGCCGCGCTCAAAGAAATCAAAGAGGTTCACGCGAAAGGCCGGCCGATTCTCGTCGGCACGATTTCCGTGGAAGTCAGCGAAATGCTTTCCCGCATGTTGAAGAAGGAAGGCATCATCCACTCCGTTCTCAACGCAAAGTTCCACCAGCAGGAAGCCGAGATCATCGCCCGCGCCGGACAACGCGGTGCCGTCACCATCGCCACGAACATGGCGGGTCGTGGCACGGACATCAAACTAGGCGCGGGCGTGCCGGAGTTGGGCGGTTTGCATGTGCTCGCGACGGAGCGCCATGAATCGCGGCGCATTGACCGGCAGTTGCGCGGCCGTTGCGCGCGGCAGGGCGATCCGGGTTCCTCGCACTTTTTCATTTCGCTTGAAGACGATTTGATGCGGCTGTTCGGTTCCGACCGCATTGTGAAATACATGGAGAAGATGGGCCTGGAAGAAGGCCAGGAGTTGGAGCATCCGCTCTTGAACCGTTCCATCCAGACCGCGCAGAAACGCGTCGAAGGCCACAACTTCCAGCAGCGCAAACGCACGCTCGAATACGACGACGTGATGAACAAACAGCGCGAAGTCATCTACGGCTTCCGCAACGAAATCATCCGCTCCGACGATGTGCGCGACCGCCTCATGGACATCATGGAGGAAGTCGTCATCCAGAAGACCGAGCAGTTCACGGCTGGCGATTTGGAAGCGGGCGAATGGAAAGTGCGCGGACTGTCAGACTGGGTGAATTTGAATTTCCCGCTCGGCATCCCCGAGGAGGAAATCGTCAAGGCCGCGAAAGCCGGCCACGAACAACCGGTGGCCGGTTCCGTGTTTGACGGACTCAGCCCGGCGCAGTTCGCCGTCTGCAATTTTATTTCCGAAGGCGTCCGCAAGGCGTATGAACTGAAGATCAGCTTTGAAAAGCCGGAGGCGCTCAAGGAGGTGGAGCGCTACACGATCCTCAGCGCGATTGACCGGATGTGGCAGGAACATCTTTACGAGATGGACAGCCTGCGCCACAGCATCGGCCTGCGCGCCCACGGCCAGCGCGATCCGCTCATCGAATATAAGACGGAAGCGTTCAAGATTTTCGACGAACTGATGGTCAACATCAAAACGGAAATCTGCCACAACATTTTCCGCAGCGCTTCATCCATGATGGCGTTTGAGAATTTTCTGAAGAATGTCCCGAAACAAACGCTGCACCAGAATGCCAACGCGTTTGGCGGCAGTGCGCCCGCCGCCGCGCCCGAGGCGAAAGCGAAAGCCAGCGACATCGTCAGCCAGGCCGCCGACGCCGTGGAAAAAGCCAAGCCCGTGCGGATGGGGCCGAAGGTCGGACGCAACGATCCGTGTCCGTGCAACAGCGGAAAGAAATTCAAGAACTGCTGCGGGAAATAGCAACCGGTCAGGGTTTGGTGATCCGCATGATCAGGCCGTTGGTGACATAGAACGTCGCTCCGGTCACGACGACGTTGGTGGTGAGGCCGGGGAGGTTCGAGACGGGCAGGATGCCGGTGAGTTTGGCCGCGTTGAGATTCGTAAGCCCCGCACCGTTGCCGGCGAAGTTCGTTGACCACAACCGTCCGTAAACATCCAGCCCGCCCGTTCCGTTCGCCGATCTGGTGATGAATTCCGCACGCACCGCAGACTTGGAAAAATTGTGGCTCTTCAAATCCGCCGTGGCCGACTGATCCCAGTTGTCGTAAAGCGTCAACCGGCTTTCGCCATTGGTGGTGGTGGCGTGCGCCCAGAGCGTCATCAGTTGGTTGACATTGATCCCGTTGGATTTGTAGGCGGAGTTGAAGGACAGCGGAATGGCGAAGCCCATGTTGGGATTGGCGTAGCTGTTATAATTTCCCTGGATGTAGATGGTTTCCAGCCGCCCGTAATCACTCGGATTGATCCCGATCTGGAGCGAACGGTTCGGCTGCAACGCGACGCCCGGCTGGGATTCATTGGCCCAACCCAGCGCCAGTGATCCCGGGCTATCAATTGTCATCTCCATCTCCGTGTCGGTGTGATGGGGGAACCAGTTGAAACCGGCGAAGCGCGCGAAGGGGCTGTAGGCGGTGGAACCATCCAGAAATCCGATGGAGGAAAGTTGCAGGGTTGCCGGGTCAACGACGGAGTAGAGGCAGAGCGAATTGGATTGGCCGGCAACGGGAAGTTGAAACGCGCGGTTCGTGACGAGGATGTAACTGGCCGTGTGCGTGGCATCGTAAAAAATGGCGTTGGTGAAACGGTTCCGACTCCCGCCGCTGTCCGGCACCAGTCCGGCAGCCACCACATTTGAGAGTCCCGCTCCGTTGCCGCCGATGATCTGCGTGCTTACGGAAAACACGGCGGGCAGATAGTTTGTTCCGAAGCTGACGTGAATCGGATAAAGCGTGGATGTGTCTTCCCAGGTGAACCAGTCGGATGAGGGCAGGTGCAGATAGTCCCCCACCAATACCGAGGCTCCGTAACCGCCGCCGCTGTCCAGATTATCATACGAGTTTTCAAACGCGGCTTGGTTGGTCCACAGCCCGAAATCCCCGGCCAGCACATCCCCGCCCACCGTGGCCCCGAGCGCTGCATTCGTCCAGTAACCCGAACCGATGTAAGTATAAATTCCGTTCCAGCCGTATTGCGTTTCACCGCTCACGTAGAGCGTGTTGGTGCTGATGAGCGACATCTGGTTCGTCCGGGTCACCCAGCCGGCGGCGTTCGTCAACCCCGCGCCGTCGCCGGTGAACACACCTGAAATAGTTACGCCACTTGCGCCGTTGGTCACCACGCTGGCCGGCAATTGCGCCGGGGAAATGTTCCCGCTCAAATTCCCCGCTGTGATTGCGTACGGCACCGCCGTCAGATGCTGACGCGGCGCGAGCGGGGTAAAAACAGTTGCGCCATTCGTCCGCACCGCGATGTCCAGCCAGCGATCCGCCCCGGGAAATTGATTCCCGAAGTCCAGCGGCACTGCGAACAGGCCGTTGCTGACGGCGGTGGCCAGGTTTGTGAGGGAGTTTCCCCGCAACGTTCCCAAACTGGCCGCGTCGTAAATCGCAAATCGCAAATCGTAGTTCCCGCTGGCCGGGTTTGCGCTGTCATTCAGCCGGCCTTGGTACGTGAAGGCCGTGCCTTGGGCCAAGGCATCCGTTGTGAAAATGGCCAGCGATAAAAGCGCGGCCATTTTGCATCTTGGGAAATTCCCTCCGCTCAACTCACGAAACAACATGCGGAAGTTATCCCAAACCTCGGATCAAAAAGCGATTCATTTTCAGCGAAGTTGAGGGGCGTTGCGGGGGCGCAGAGTTTACCCTTTGAACCGTTTTCGTTCCCCAATCGGGCATATTCCTAATTTGAATTCGGTAGGGCGTAGCTGCCGCGACGCCCGGCGGTGCAGCCGCACCGCCCTACCGATTTAGGACACTGCCCCTGATTGTCGGGAAGCTTGCCCTGACGTGAGTCCGGCTGCTACTTTCCACAACACTCAATGACTGTATTCACATTCAACCAGAACGTCCGCCATTCCGGCACGCGCCTGACTTCCACACACCCATGAAAACTTCCTTGTCGCTCGCCTTGACACTCTTGCTCCTGCCCGGTCGGTGGCGGGCCGCGCTGCCCGTGCCGGATGCGGATGACGGCGCGATCAATCTGCCGCCGGGCTTTCGCGCGCTCGTGGTCGCCGACAATCTGAATCGTGATCCGGCCTCCGGGAAGAACACCGACGTGCTGCGGTTTCTTTCCATCGCGCCCAACGGCGACATTTACGCGAAGTATCATCGCAATGGACTGGTGGCCTTGAGCGACACGAACGGGGATGGCCGCGCCGACGTGATTGAAAAATTTGGCTCCGGGCCGGGCACAGGCGTCTCGGTGCACGGCGACTGGCTTTATTATTCCACGCGCACCGGCGTCTATCGTTACAAATACACGCCGGGCGAACTCGTGCCGAAAGGCGAACCTGAAACCATCGTCTCCGATCTGCCGGCGGAAAATGCCCATGACGCCAAGTCTTTCGCTTTTGACGGCGAGGGGCGGCTGCTAGTCGAGGTCGGCTCACCGTACAATGTTTACAGCAAACCCGACCGGCAGTTCGGCGCGAAGGGCATGGACGCCACGGAGTTTTTGAAAACCCACGGCGGCTTCTGGCGCTTTGATGCGAACAAAACGAACCAGGTGTTGGCAGACGGTTTTCATTTCTCCACCGGGCATCGTCATTCGCTGGCGCTGGCGTGGCAGCCGGTCTTGAAAGAATTTTTCATGGTCATGATGGGGCGTGACAACATGAATACGGTGGCTCCCGAATTTTACGACGACCTCGACAACGCCGAACGCGACGCCGAGGAAATGCATCTGCTGCGGGAAGGCGTCAACCTTGGCTGGCCCTACACCTACTGGGATCCGATCAAGAAGGCGCGCATGGTCGGACCAGAGTTCGGCGGCGACAACCACAAGCGCGATGAGAATCCCGCCTACGACAAACCCGTGATCGCGTTCCCTGCGCACTGGGCGCCGTTGCAGATGGCCGTTTATTCCGGGACGCAGTTTCCGGAAAAATATCGCGGCGGCATGTTCATCGCCTTTCACGGTTCCTGGAATCGCGCGCCGCGTTCGCAACAGGGTTACAAGGTGGTTTATATTCCGTTCGACAAAGACGGGATGCCGACCGGCCGCTATGAAACGTTCGCCGACAATTTTGCGGGCCGGGAGGAATTCGTGAACACCCGCGATGCGCGGTTTCGTCCGTGCGGCGTGGCCGTCGGGCCGGACGGTTCGCTTTACGTTGGTGATACGGAGAAGGGCCGGCTGTGGCGGATCATTTACACCGGCGAAACCAACACGCTGTCGCGCCGGGCCGTCGCGACCCTGCCCAACTTCATCGCGCCCGACGATCACTCGCGTGGGTCGCAGTTATTCCAGCAGATTTGCGCGGCGTGCCACATGCCCGACGGCAGCGGCGTCAGCGGGATGCAGCCGGCGCTCGTGGGCAGCGCGGTGGTGGCGGGCGATCCCAACACCTTGATCCGCGTTTTACTCGACGGCCCGATCAAGGCATTGCCGGCTGACCGTGTGAAATATTCCAATCAGATGCCGCCGTTTGCCGCCGCATTCAACGACAACGACATCGCCGAAGTATTGAGTTTCGCGCGCCGGGTCTTTGCCAAGGGCACCTCGCAGATCACGACGGAACAGGTCGCCGCGCAACGCAACCGATGATGGCGGGACTCACTTTGGCCCTGGTTCAAGCAGTGTCCTCACAAAAAATTCCTGCAAGCGGCGCACGCCGTACGGCGTGCGGGCCACGCCGTGGCCTGCGCCGGGCAGGTCGAGCAGTTCAAAATCCTTGTCGGCCTTGATGAGCGCGTTGACGACCTGTATCGTGCTCGCGGGATCCACATTTTTGTCCAGCTCTCCGACCATGAGCAGCAGTTTGCCGCGCAGCTTGTGCGCGTCCACGACGTTGGAACTTTTGACGTAGCTTTCATCCACCGGCCAGCCGAGCCACTGTTCGTTCCACCAGATTTTATCCATGCGATTGTCGTGGCAGCCGCAGTCGGCCACTCCGGCCTGGTAAAAATCCCCGTGATCCAGCAGGCCGCGCAAGGCGTTCTGTCCGCCGGCGGATGTGCCGTAGATGCCGACGCGCGTCAGATCAAGTGAGGGATATTTCGCGGCGGCGGCTTTGATCCACAAGATGCGGTCGGGGAAACCTGAGTCGGCCAGATTTTTCCAACACACGTCATGAAATTTTTTCGAGCGGTTGGCGGTGCCCATGCCGTCCAACTGCACGACGATAAAGCCGAGGTCAGCCAGTGCTTGTTGCGAGGAGGTGACGTGAAATGATTTGGGCGCAAAGGAATCCTGCGGCCCGGCGTAGATGTCTTCGATGACCGGATATTTTTTGGCGGGATCCAAATTCCTCGGCCGCCAGATGACGCCGTAAATGTCGGTGACGCCGTCGCGGCCTTTGGCAACGAAGGGTTCGGGAAACTGCCAGCCTTTGGCGGACACTTCGCTGGCGTCAGCTTCTTCTAGTTTGCAAACCAGTTTGCCATCATCAACGCGGCGCAGTTCGTTGACCGGCGGCGCATCTACGCGTGACCAAGTGTCGATGAAGAAACGACGGTCGGGTGAGAACAGCGCGGCGTGGGTGCCGTTGCTTTCAGTGAGAATCGTCAGGCCGGTGCCGTCGAAATTGATCCGGCAAAAGTGGACGTGGTAAGGGTCTTGTCCCGGACGGATGCCGCCGGCTTGAAACCAGATCTGCCGCTGCTCCCGATCCACCCGATCCACATGGCGCACGACCCATTCGCCTTTCGTGATTTGATTTTTCACCAAGCCGGTTTTCGCGGCGTAGAGATAAAGGTGGTTCCAGCCGTCGCGCTCAGACATCCAGACGATTTCGCCGGTATTGTCCAGATACTCGGCGAAAAATTTGCCGGAGTAGTCAATGAAGGTTTTACTTTCCTCGTTCACCACGGATTGCACCCGGCCCGTCTGCGAATCCACGGCAAGAATTCTCAACGCTTGATGGCCGCGCTGGTTGAAGAGAAACGTGAACCGCGCCGAGTCCGCATCCCAGCGCACATCGCTGACGGCCCACGGATTCGCAAAGAGCGCGTCGTCAACCGAGATTTCTTTTTTCGTCGCGACATCGAAGAGGTGCGGCTTGAGAATGGGAATGGCGTCGCCGGGTTTTAGATACGGGTACGACTGAAGCTTGGGTTGAAGCTGATCTTCGGGCGAAGACTCCACCAGATAAACACGGCGTTGCGCGCCGGGCTGGCGACGCATGGCGACGAGGTGGCGGGAGTCGGGCGACCAGTAAACTTCGGGCGCGGAGGTTTCGGACTCGCGAGCGTAGGTGTTGGTGGGATTCGCGTTAGAAGTCAGCGCGTGCTCTTCGCCGGTTGAAATTTCACGCAGAAATAAATTATCGCCGTGCAGCGTGGTTTCCCAAATTCCATCCGGCGATTTTGCGCTTTGTGCCCGGCGGCGAGCCGCGCCGTCGCGCCGTCGCGGCTCAAGATTTCCCGAGCCGTCCACGATGGCGGTGCTGAAATTTTCCTCCGCTTCAAAGACATCGAGAACATTGCCATCGCCAGCGCAAACCAACCAGACGTGGCCGGCGAAGGTGTGTTGCCGGCGCGATTCTCCAGCGGCCAGCCGGCCGTACGAAATGCGTTTGCCGTCCGGGTCGCTCCAAAAAATCTCCACCGTTTCCGCGCGCCGGTTCACGAAATGAATTTCCGTTTCCGCGCCGGTGTTCAGCGAAGGACGTGGTGTGCGGGTGGCGGCCATTCGTCTTTCGGTGGCGGCGTTCGTCGCGGGAGTGAGCGCGTAGGTTTCCAGGTCGAGCTGCCAGCGCTGGCCGGACGCCGAAAAGGTCAGGGTTTTGGCGGCGGCAAACTCCAGAGATTCAATCGGCAACTGTTCCGCTTCGGCGGGCCGACCAGTTTTTGCACTCAACGCTCTGGCCAGCCGCGCGTGATCAAACGCCGGGCGCCGCTGGCCGCCGGCGGCATCCACTAAAATGTATTCGCGCCGTCCCTGCGCCAGTTCCACGCGATACCAGAAGCTGTTCGTCTCGCCTTTCGCATCGCCGAACCAGTGCGGTTCAACGTGGTCGCGGAAAATGTTCGGCGGCGGCGTGGTCTGTTCTGCTTCGGCAGGGAATAACGAAAGGACGTTGAGTAAAATCAGGAGACAGGCGGAGCGCAAAAGGTTCATGTCAATGAGGGGCAACCGCGGGCCGGCTTATCCGCCGTGGGCGTGGGCGTGGGCGACTTCCAGACCGACGAGGCAGACATCATCTTCAAAATCTTTGCCGCCGGAAAATTGCCGCATCTGTTCGAGCAGTTCATCAATCAGCCGGGTCGTCGGCAGCGCGAGCCGCCGTTGCACATCGGCCTGCAACATGACCTGGCTATAGAGTTCATGGTTCGCCGCCTCGACTTCAAACAGGCCGTCGGTGAAGAGCAGGAGGCCGTCGCCAGGCGTGAGCGGGACTTCCGAGGTCTGATAGCTGGCGTCGGCAAACAGGCCGAGCGCGGCCTGGCCTTTACGATGCAGGTTGGTCAAGGGTTCGACACAAGCGGCGCTGCGGCGGAGATGCAGCGGCTTGGGATGGCCGGCGTTGGAGTAGCGCAGCGTCTGCTGTTCGAAGTCGGCGACGAGATAGAAGGCGGTGGTCAGCATCGGCGTGCCGGCGTTTTTGAGCATCGAGTGCAAATCCTGGTTCAGCTTCGTTAAAAACTGCCCCGGCTCGCCAGCAATGGGTTTCAATTCCTCGGTCAGCGCGCGGATCATCGCCGTCACCAGCGCCGAGCGGACGCTGTGGCCGGCCACGTCGCAGATGAACACGCCGACGGCGGTGTTAGACAACGCAGAGATGGTGAAGAAATCGCCGCCGACGCTGCTGGCCGACAGGTAACGGTGGGTGAATTGAAACGCGCTCTCCGCCGGGGTGACGTGCTGCGGAAAGGTGGGATAGGTCAGCGGCAGCATGGCGAGCTGGATTTCCCGCGCCATCTTGAGATCGTCCTCGAGCTGCTGGTTTTTCGCGTGCAGCTCCTTGCGGCTCTGGGCGACCTGGGCGTTCGCCTTGCGGATGCGCTCCTCGGCGACGTGCTGGGCGGTGACATCCCAGAACATTCCCTGCAAGCCGATGATGCGGCTATCCGCGCCGTAGAGCGGAGATTTGACGACCTGCACGTAGGTTTTTTCCTGGCCCTTGGGATGATGCTCCTCGGTGGCGTTCATCGGCTGGCCGGTTTCCATCACGCGCCAGTCGTCGCGCCGGTACTGCTCGGCGAGTTCGGCGGGGAAGAAATCGAAGTCAGTCTTGCCGAGAATGTCCGCCAGTTTGCAGTTGTAATGTTTGCAGTAATGTTCGTTGGCAAAGGTGAACCGGCCCTGGATGTCCTTGCGGAAAATATTCTGCGGGCTGCGTTCCACCAGCGAATGATACAGCGCCTCGGAGTCGCTCAAATTTTTCTCGGCCTGCCGACGTTGCGTGATGTCTTCCACCGTGCCTTCGTAGTAGCGCAGCTTGCCTTTGGCGTTGCGGACGGCGCGGCAATTTTCGGAAATCCAGATCGTGGTGCCGTCCTTGCGGAACGTCTCCGATTCAAAATTGGTGAGCACGTCATGCTCCTGCATCAGCCGCACAAAC
>JANYDP010000059.1 GCA_025363535.1 Verrucomicrobiota bacterium
CATCAAACAAAGCGGCGGCCATCTGACCGTCGAGAGCCAGTGCGGTGTCGGCACCACGTTCAATGTTTATCTGCCCGCGCTCCCGGACGCAGCGGCGCATCGTCCGTAGGCGAAAGTCTCGGAACCTCCGCAGAGCCAGGAAACCATCCTGCCGGTTGACGACGAGGAGGGTTGGCCACGCGTCAGCGCGCGGGCGAGGAAGGCAGCTTCGTCAAAGTTCTCGGCTCGTATCCCAACACGGACTAGACGCCGGGCTGGCTCGCGCCACCATGTCCTGATTATTGCGGACGATTTTCCACTTACCAGTTCCCGGCAAAGCTGCTATTCATGGAAGCCTATGAGCAGCGAACCCGCCGATTTTTATTTCATCTGGGGCATTGATGAATGTTCCTATGGCCCGGTGGATCTGGCGATACTGGTGAATTGGATCAAGGACGAGCGCGTGCTGCCCGACACCTGGGTTTTTCAACGCGGACAAAACTCCTGGCGGCCGGCCCGCGAAATCCCAGAATTGAAAATGTTCTTCAGCCGCACCACGACCACGGCGACCAGCGGCACCACTCAGCCCAACATGACGCCCGGCGCCCTGCGACGGGTCAAAATCCTGGCGGAACTGAGCGACACCCAACTGGCGCATCTGTCGGATTATTTGGAGAAACAGCGCGTGACGCAGTGGTCGGTAGTGGTGCGACAGGGTGAAAAAGGCGACGCGATGTATTTTATCCTCGAAGGTGAACTGCGCGCCCGCGTCATGGCCGGGGAACGTGAAACCATCCTTTGCACCTTCGGCCCCGGGGAAATTTTCGGTGACATGGCGCTGTTCGATCACGGCCCGCGCTCGGCGGATGTGGTGGCAAATGTGGACAGCACGGTGGTGAAATTGTCCGCTGCACAATTTGAGCGCCTGACCAAAGAAGCCCCGGCGCTCGCCGCTCCCTTCCTGCAAGCCACCGCCCGGACGCTCACCGCCCGGATTCGCGCCGACAACAAGCGGCTCGACCGGGTGACGCAGCAGTTCAGCGCCAGCCCGCGGTGAGGCGGCAGCTTCCGTCGCCTTGGAGATTGAAAAGAAAAAGTTTTATCCACATCTTCTGTGGCGATGAAGCCTCTGGCCCACGCCCGCAAAGTTTTCGACATTGAAATCGCCGCGCTCAAGGCGGTGCGCGGTCAGCTCGACGGCGCGTTTGCTGACGCGGTCGAAGTCATCGTGCAAGCCGTCAAGCGCCGGGGGAAAATTGTCATCGTCGGCATCGGCAAGTCGGGCAATGTCGGCCAGAAAATCGCCGCCACCCTCACCAGCACCGGCTCCACCAGCGTCGTCCTCAACAGCGTGGACGCATTGCACGGCGATGTCGGTGTGGTCAATGACGGCGACGTGATCATCGCGCTGAGTTATTCCGGCGAGTCGGAGGAGTTGCTGAACCTGCTGCCGGCGTTGAAACGGTTTTCTGTCCAGATCATTTCGTTCACGGGTAATTTGAAATCCTCGCTCGCCCGGCACAGCGACCTTTCGCTCAATGTCAAAGTGCCGAAGGAGGCATGCCCGTTCAATCTCGCGCCCACCAGCAGCACCACCGCGATGCTCGTGATGGGCGACGCGCTCGCGATGGCCGTGTTGCAGGCGCGCGGTTTCAAGCAGAGCGATTTCGCGCGGTATCATCCAAGCGGCGCGATCGGTCGGGCGCTGTTGCTGCGTGTCGGCGACATCATGCGCACCGGCGAGCGCAATGCCGTCGCGGGTTCCAACCTCACGGTGAAGGAAGCCCTGCTCGTAATGACGCGCGCCAAGTCCGGCAGCCTCGCCATCGTGGATGCGCGCGGGAAATTGGCGGGGGTATTCACGGACGGCGATTTCCGCCGGCACATGGCGAGCGATGAAAATTTACTGGCGCAGCCTTTGAACAGGGTAATGACGCCCAAGCCGATCTGCATCCGCGACGACGCGCTGGCGGTCGAGGCGTTGAAAATTTTCAACGAGCGGAATATTGACGACCTGATCGTTGTGAATGCCCGGCGTGAACCGGTTGGCTTGGTGGACTCGCAGGATTTGCCGAAACTTAAAATCGTCTGACCCTTTTCAATAATATGAACCAGAACACCGCTCTGATCGTTGCCGCCACAATCACTCTTCTAGTCACGATGAACACCCACGCCCAATCCACCAACCGCCCGCTGCTTGCTGACAAACTCCCCTGGAAAGTCACGCAGGCCGGCGAGTTGTCCTATTTGATTTACCTGCCGAAAGATTACTCCGCCACGAACGGGCAGCGCTGGCCGCTGATGCTGTTCCTGCACGGCTCGGGCGAGCGCGGCACCGACTTGCAACGCGTGGGCATTCATGGGCCGATCAAGCTGGCGAAGCAGGGGCGGGAATTTCCCTTCATCATCATCGCGCCGCAATGTCCGGCGAACGATCTGTGGCAGAGCGAGCCGCTGATGCAGTTGCTGGATCGCGTCACGGAAAAATACGCGGTGGACACCCAGCGGATTTATCTGACCGGCCTGAGCATGGGCGGTTATGGTGCGTGGGCGCTGGGCCTGCGGCATCCGGAAAAATTCGCGGCGCTCGTTCCGATCTGCGGCGGTGCCAATGCCATTGACGCCATCCTCGGGCCGGGCGACAAGGGGGACGCCTTCAAGACACTGCCGATCTGGGCGTTTCACGGCGCGAAGGACGACGTGGTGCCGCTGGACGAATCCGAGCGGATTGTGAACGAGTTGAAAAAGCGCGGCGTCCGGGACATAAAGCTCACCGTTTATCCCGAAGCCAAACATGATTCGTGGTCGGAGGCCTATCAGAATCCCGAGCTGTACGAATGGCTGGCCAGACAATCCCGTTGACACAACCGTTTCCGCCCACCGCCGGGCTTGACTCACCCGCCCGGCTTGCCTAGCTTCTCCGGCTCGCTGGATGACGAAAACTCATTCCGATTTCGCCCGATTGCAGCGATTAACTGAAAGGTCTGTCTGTGAACGTAACCGTAGAAAATTTGGCTCCCTGCAAAAAACTTGTGCGCATTGAAATCGAGGCGCAACAAGTGGACGAAACTTTTGACTCCGTCACCAAGGATTATCAGAAACAGGCCGCGCTCCCCGGCTTCCGCCCCGGCAAGGCACCGCGTGACATGGTCATCAAGAAGTACGAGCAGGACATCAACCAGGAAGTCAAACGCAAGCTCACCTCCGACTCCTACCGCAAGGCGCTCGAAGAAAAAAAACTTGACGTGCTGGGCTACCCTGATGTCGAGGACATCCAATTTGGTCGCGGCCAATCCTTGATTTACGCCGCCACCGTTGAAACCGCGCCGGAATTTGAACTGCCCGACTACAAGGGGTTGCCCGCCAAACAGGAAGCCCGCACCGTCACAGACGAGGACATGACGCGCGCCCTCGACACCTTGCGCCAGCAGCAGGTCAGCTTCAACACCGTTGAACGCGCCGCGCAGACCACCGACATCGCCGTCGTGAATTACACCGGCACCGTGGACGGCAAGCCGATCACCGAGTTCGCCCCCACCGCCAAAGGCTTGACCATGCAGCAAAATTTCTGGGTCGAGTTGGACGGCAAGACCTTCATCCCCGGATTCGCCGAGCAATTGCTTGGTGCCAAGGCCGGCGACAAACGAACGGTCAACGTGGATTTCCCAACTGATTTCGTCACTCCGCAACTCGTCGGCAAGAAGGGCGTGTATGAAGTCGAAGTGGTCGAAGTGAAGGAAAAAGTCCTGCCCGCACTCGACGATGCGCTCGCCCAATCTTTCGGCGCCGAAAGTCTCGAAAAACTTCGCGAAGGCGTGCGGAAAGATCTTGAAGTCGAACTGGTCAACACCCGGAACAAAAGCACCCGCCAGCAGCTCATCCGCGCCTTGCTCGACCGCGTGACCTTTGACCTGCCGGAAACGGCTGTCGCGCAGGAAACCAAGAACGTCGTCCAGGACATTGTCCGCGAAAACCACAAGCGCGGCATCACCCGCGACCTGATCGAGCAGCAGAAGGAACAGATTTATTCCGCCGCCGCCAGCGGGGCGAAGGAACGCGTGAAAGTTTCGTTCCTGCTCCAGAAAATTGCGGAGAAGGAAGAGATCAAGGTCGGCCAGGATGAAATCGCCCAGCGTATCGGCAACATGGCGGCGGCGTATCAAATCCCGCCGGACAAATTCATCAAAGATTTGCAGAAGCGCAACGGCATCGTCGAGATCTACGACCAGCTCATGAACGAAAAAGTCGTGGACTTGCTCCAGGCAAACGCGAAGATCGAGGAAGTCCCGGCGGCGGTCACTCCGGCGTAAACCGGTCCGGCATAAACTTGCGGAAGGCAGGAAGTCCCGAACGGATTCCTGCCTTCCTGTTTTCGACTGCAAGGATATAAACTGTTCCTGTTTTGAACGGTTGACCGTGGCGGTTGACTAACTCAATTGGGTGAGTGACCAGTCAAAGTTGCTGGATGGGGATGACAAACATGAACGCGAGCCAGTTGGAAATGCCGATACCGGTGGCAGTGTGCGCCTGGTGCAAGCCGAAGGAGCTTGGCACCGGGGTCGGCACCGTTTCCCACGGTATTTGTCCGCGGCATCTGCGCAACATCCAACTGGAAATGCAGGGCCATCCGGTGAAACGTCTGCGGCGGGTGACGCCCAAATCCTTCACCTCCGAATCGCTCCTCTTCTGACTGCCGGCCGCGCCCGGCTCACCACTTCACTGGCACGGTCATTTTTTTTCCGAACCGGTTTGCGTAGTGCAACTGCTTGTTCTGCGCGCCGTATTCGTGGACGAGCTTGGTGATCTTCACGTCGTAGCAACAGTACTCCGCGATCTCAGCCAGCTTGCCCTGCTTGAACCATTCGAGGGCCTGCAACCCTTCCGCCGTCTTCTCCACGCCGAACGTGGCCGTGGCGATGGAGTCCAGCGAGAGCCGGTGATTCAGCGTGTTCTGCAATTCCACCAGCATGTCGAGCGTGGGCAACTGCCGCAGATCCAGCGTCGTGTAATAGTGCAGCACCTCGTAATCGAAGCGCAGATTGTTGAAGCCCACCACCAGATCCGCGCGTTGCAACTCGGTCAGCAGATCGTCCACCTGCTTCTCGCCGTAAATTTTGTAGCCGCCCGTCGCGGTGCTGTACGTCACGCCGATGCTCATCCGCATCTGGCTGATCTTGTCCCAGCCGCCGACCTCCTCGGCGGACTGCTGCGTTTCAAGATCGAAATAGACAATGTTTTTCATCAGGGTTGACCGGCGAAATTCTACTGCGGAAAAACTCCGGCAAAAGGAAAAACATTTCTCCGGTGTGGGTCGAGCACGGTTGTGTCGGAACATCCGGTAGGTTCCGGGACAAAATCCCCTTTGACCCGTCCGCCGGGGGAACTACGCTACGGCTGTGCAAGAAACGACGACCAGCGCGTTCGGTTCGGCCCCGGCCCGGTTTCTCCTGCGGACGCCGCTGCCGCGCGCGTACATGAATTTCCTGGGCCGCAAAATCCTGCGCCTCCTGCTCACCATCCAGGGGCTCGGCGCGTTTGCCCTGATCACGCTGGGCGTGCTGGTCGCCAAGTTCCGCGTCGCGCCGCAGGTTATTCGGCCGCTGATGTGCGAGGAAATTTCCCGCGCCGGTGTGCGGTTGCTTCCGATGTTTTTGTTTCTCGCGCTGGCTCTCGGCTTCCTCGTGATCGGACAAAGCGTGGCCGTGCTCGCGCGGGTCGGGGCCATCCATTATCTCGGCACCATCATGGTCGTGGTCGTCGTGCGCGAACTCGGACCGCTGTTGGCCGCGCTGCTGGTGCTGGCGCGCATCGGCACGGCCAACGTCGTCGAACTCGGTACGGCACGGGCGTTGGGCGAGGTGGAGGCGTTGGAGGCGCTGGCGATTGATCCGATCCATTACTTGGTGGTGCCGCGCGTGGTCGGCATGGCGGCCGGGATATTTGCGCTGACGGTCTATCTCATCATCGGCGCGCTGGCCAGCGGATATCTGTGGGCGTTCTTGCAGGACGTGCCGCTGACGCCGGGGGATTATTTCCGCGAACTGGCGCAGGCGTTGACCGGGCTGGATTTTGTGATGCTGGCGCTCAAGACCAGCCTCTTCGGTTTCATCCTCGCGATTGTGACGTGCTATCACGGGCTGGCCCAGCCGTTGCGGCTGGAGGAAGTTTCCTCGGCCACCGTCCGGGCCGTCGCGCAAAGCGTGATCGCCTGTGTGCTGCTCGATGCGGTCTTCATCCTGATTTACCTCACCGTCTGATGAATCACGCGCCGACAACTGAAACTGTGCCCGTGCTGGAAATGCGGGGCGCGGCAGCCGAATCAACCCGCGAGGCTGGCGTCGTCACGGTCCGGGACGTGAACTGGTCGGCGGCCCCGGGAGATTTCTGGGTGATCAGCGGGCCGCACGGCTCGGGCAAGAGCGACCTGCTGATGGTGGCCGGCGGGCTGACGGCGGCAGCGGCGGGCGCGTGTTTTTTCCAGGGCCGCAAGCTGCCGTTGGTCGAAGACGAACAACTGGCCGAACGCCTGCGGCTGGGATTTGTGTTTGAAGGCGGACAGTTGTTCAACCAGCTCACGGTTGCGGAGAACCTCGCGCTGCCGCTGCGCTATCACAACAATCTGGCCGCCGCCGAAGCCGCCGAGCGGGTGCGGCGGATGCTGGCCGCCGCCGAGCTGGCACCGTGGGCGGCCACCACGCCGGGCGGCCTCACCCGCGCCTGGCGCAAACGCGCGGGGCTGGCGCGGGCGTTGATGCTGCAGCCGGAAGTGCTGCTGCTCGATGATCCGCTGGCGGGTCTGGACGCCCGGCACCGCCAGTGGTGGTTGAATTTTCTCGGTGACCTGTCGCGCGGCGGCGAGTTCTCGGGCGGGCGGCCGTTGACGCTGGTGGCCACGGCGGATGATATTCAGCCGTGGCGGAACGTGGCCCGGCAGTTTGCAGTTTTGCAAGATCAGCGCTTCGTCGTCCTCGGCGGCTGGCAGCAGGCCGAGCCGACGTTTGTCGCATGAACACTCTTCCGTCCATTCCCAGACTTCGCACGCTGCTCTGGCGCGGC
>JANYDP010000085.1 GCA_025363535.1 Verrucomicrobiota bacterium
CGCAAGGGATTTTATTTGCGCGGCTTTCATCTGCCTGCTGACGTTCACCACTTCCGCCGCCACGTTCACCGCCGCGCTGGATCGCAGCACGCTGGCCGTCGGCGAAAGCGCCACGCTCACGCTCACGTTTGAAGGCGGCCAGCCCAAGACGTCGCCGACGTTGCCGAACATCCCCAACTTGCAAATCACCGGCCAGGGCACGTCCCGAAGCTACGCCTTCAACAACGGCGTCTCCTCATCCACTGTCACGGACAGCTACGCTCTGACGCCCACGCAACCCGGCGACTACACCATCCCTACGCTCGGCGCGAGCGTGGACGGAAAAACGTTAACCACCCGGCCGCTGCGTTTGAAAGTCACCGCGCCGCTGCCGCCGCCGACCGATCTGAGTGAAGCCGTAACGCAACCTGCGTTCATGCGGCTCGTGCTGCCGAAGAAAGAGGCGTGCGTGGGAGAACCCCTGGTGGCGACGCTTGAATTGTATTTTCAGAACGGCGTTCAAAACTACGCCAATTTTCAAATCACCTCACTGCCTGCGGAAGGTTTCAACATGGGCGCAAAAGTTCAGGGCCAAAACCGCCGCGCACAGGTAGGCAACGCCGTCTGCACGGTCATTCCCTTTTCCATCGTGCTGACGCCGGTCAAAACCGGCCCCCTGATGGTTGGGCCGGTGGGCGCCACGGTGGTCGTGGTGCAGCCCCCGCGCAACTGGCAGGAGCAGATGCTCGGCGGCGCGCAGACCCAGGTGGCGATGGCCGCCAAAGCTGAAACAATTCAGGTCATTTCGCCACCGAAAGAAACCGCCCCCGCCAATTTCAACGGTGCCGTCGGCAGCTACACGCTGACCGTCACTGCCGGCCCGACCAACGTCGCCGTCGGCGATCCCATCACCGTGCGCGTCCAGATTTCCGGCAGCGGCGCACTGGACTCGCTGGCCCTGCCCGAGCAGCCCGCGTGGCACAATTTCAAAATGTATCCGCCGACGTCAAAAATGGAAACCGCCGATCCGCTCGGCATTCAAGGCGTGAAAACGTTCGAGCAACTGATCGTCCCGCAAAGCACGGACGTTCACGAACTGCCGCCCATTTCGTTCAGCTATTTCGACACGGACAAAAAAACCTACCGCACGCTCACGCAACCGGCCATTCGCCTGACTGTGCGGCCCGGCGGCGCGAACGTGGTTCCAACCCTCGCCGCTTCCAATCGCACCCCGGAAAATCCCCCGCCGGCGCAGGACATCATTTCAATCAAGCAGCGCGCGGGGAAACTGGAGCCGCTGGCCAAACCGCTGCTGGTGCAGCCCTGGTTTCTCACGTTGCAGAGCGTCCCGGCACTGGCCTTCCTCGGCTCGGTGGTCTGGCGCAAGCGCACGGATTCGCTGGCGAACAATCCCCGCCTGCGCCGCCGGCAGAAAGTCGCCCAGGTCGTGCGCGAGGGTTTGAATGAACTGCGGAAGTTCGCCGCCGAAAAAAACTCCGATGCCTTTTTCGCCACGCTGTTCCGATTGCTTCAGGAACAAATCGGCGAACGCCTCGATCTCCCCGCGTCTGCCATCACGGAAGCGGTCATTGAAGAACACCTCCAGCCGCGCGGGGTGGCCGCGCCAACGCTGACCGAGCTGCACGAACTTTTTCAGTTGAACAACCTCGCCCGCTACGCGCCGATCAAGTCGAGCCAGGAACTCGCAGCGATGATTCCGAAACTGGAAAATGTCGTGCGCGAGTTACAGGAGGTGAAGACGTGAGCATGGCAAACATCCAAATTTCAAATTCCAAATTCCAAAGGCTCGTCCTCCTGAGTCTCCTTGGATTTTTTTGCGCGAGCTTACACACCCGCGCCGCCGGTGATTTCCCTCAATCCTTCGACGCCGCCAACCGGCTTTACGAACAAGGAAAATTTTCCGACGCCACGTCCGCCTACGAAACCTTGATCCAAGCCGGCTCCGTGTCCCCTGCCCTGTATTTCAATCTGGGCAACGCGCGTTTCAAAGCCGCCCAGGTTGGTCACGCGATTGCCGCCTATCGCCAGGCTGAAAAACTTTCACCGCGCGACCCGGACATCCGCGCCAACCTCCAGTTCGCCCGCAACCAGGTGCAAGGCCCGACGCTCCCGCCCGGCCGCTCGGCACGCTGGCTCGCCAGCCTGACCTTGAACGAATGGACCGCGCTGACCACCACCGCCGTCTGGTTGTGCCTGCTCACGCTGACGTTGCAGCAACTGCGACCCGCCTTGAAATCATCGCTGAAAAATGTGGCGCTGGGCGGCGGTGTGGCCGCCGTCGCATTGGGGATTTTTTTGACTGCAGCTTGGTCCACCGCCACGCAACCGACCGCCGTCGTCACCACGCATGACGCGACGCTGCGCAGCGGCCCGCTGGAGGAAGCGCAGGCCGTGATCCCGTTGCATGACGGGGCCGAGCTCCCGGTGCTCGACACGAAGGACAACTGGCTGCTGCTCGGCATCGGCCCGCGCGTCGGCTGGTTGAAGCGCGAGCAGGCGCGGCAGTTGCCGTAGCGGCAGAATCGTAGCGGCGGGCATCCCCGCCTGACGTTCCTCGCAAAAATATTTCGCAACTATTTCCGGGTTTCATTGTCTATCCATCCATGCCCGGGATTTTTATTGAATAAGTCTGGCCACGAGCGGCGTCGTAGGTAGGATGCAGGGCGACCAATTTGCGGAATTTTAACCAACGGATTCGGCATGAGCACCACGGGAACCAACTCGGAAGCGCTGGAGGCGACGGCGGAAACCGCCGCCCTCGCTGCGTCGTTGGAAGCCGTCCGCGCCCTGCCGGCTGATTTCGTCAAGCGTCACCGCGTCCTGCCGCTCAAGATTTCCGACGGCACCCTCCACATCGCCAGCGCCGTGCCCGGCAATCAGCGCGTCATTGACGACATTCGTTTGTTGACTGGCCTGGAAGTTGAAGAAACCGCCGCCCCGGAATCCGAGATCGCGGAAAAAATCGCCGGCCATTATCAGGTGTCCGTCGAGAAGATGATCGAGAAGCTTGGGCCGGGCGAAGGCACGAACGGCGAGGCGAAAAACCTCCACGACATCGAGGTCATGGCCAACGAGCCGACGGTCGTGAACCTGGTCAACGTCATCATCTCCACCGCCATCCGCGAGCGGGCCAGCGACATTCACTTCGTTCCGTTCGAGAATTTTCTCCAGTTGCGCTACCGCGTGGATGGTTTGCTCCAGGAGAAACCGCCACCGCCGAAAAATCTGCACGCCGCGCTTGTCTCGCGCATTAAGATTATGGCGGATATGAACATCGCCGAGCGCTACATGCCGCAGGACGGCCACATCCAGATTCATCATCGCGGCTCGCGTGTGGACATCCGCGTCGGCACGATGCCGACCATTTACGGCGAAAGCCTCGTGATGCGGTTGCTGGAGAAAGGCTCCAAGGTTCCGACCACCGAAGAACTCGGCCTCGATCCACAACGTTCCGCGCTGCTCTCGCGTCTGGTGGAGAAGCCGCACGGACTTTTTCTCACCACCGGCCCGACGGGCAGCGGCAAAACCACCACGCTTTATTCGGTGCTGCAAAGCATCTACACGCCGGAGCTGAAGATCATCACCATCGAAGACCCGGTGGAATATGAGCTGCCCGGCATCGCGCAGATTCCCGTGCGGGCCAGCCGCAACTTCACCTTTGCCACCGGCCTGCGCGCAATTTTGCGGCAAGATCCCGACGTGGTGATGGTCGGGGAAATTCGCGATTCGGAAACCGCCGACATCGCCATCCGCGCCGCGCTCACGGGGCATCAGGTTTTCAGCACGCTGCACACGAACGATTCCACCGGCGCCGTGACACGACTGATTGACATGGGCGTCGAAGCGTTTCTGATTTCCTCGGCGCTGGAAGGAGTCCTGGCGCAGCGGCTGGTGAGAAAGATCTGCCCGCATTGCCGCGTGGAAAATCCCGTGACGCCCGCCGTGCGCGACCAGATTGAGGCACTCGGCGGCCGGAAAATTGAAGGCCGGTTTTTTCGCGGCACGGGTTGCGAGGAATGCCGCGACACGGGTTATCGCGGGCGCATCGGCATCTTTGAACTCCTGCCCGTCACCACCGAACTGCGCGAGCTGATCTTGCAGAAGCGCTCGAATGCAGAACTCAAAGCCACGGCGCAAAAAACCATGATGACGATGCATCAGGACGCGCTTCACAAGGCCGCGTCCGGCATGACCACGCTGGAGGAAATCCTGCGCGTCTCGTCGGGAGATTTGCTGGAATGAGAAAGCGTGAACACCGTCGCGGCTCTAGTGGGACAGGCGTCCCGCCTGTCCGGTGGAATGTGCGCTTACAGTTGAGTGTCAAAGTGCAAACTGAGCCGTTCGATCAAGGGGATGTTTCACAGGACAGGCGAGACGCCTGTCCCACTACCGCATGAACTCCTTCCGCTACCAGGCAGTGCAGACCAGCGGCACGGCGGTCGAGGGCGTCATCGAAGCCGAGGATCGCCGGAGCGCGCTCCAGTTGCTCGGCCAGCGCGGACTCTTTCCCTCGAACCTGGAAGCTTGTTCAACCAACGCCGCGACGACGACTTCCACACCCACGACCAAGTCCGTCGGATTTAGTTTTGGCCAAAGCGTCGGTCGCAAACAAGTCACCGCGCTGACCCGCGAAATGGCCGCCTTGCTCGGCGCGGCAATTCCAATTCCGCAGGCGCTGGAAAGTCTCGGCGAAGAGGAGGAAAACCTCGCGTTGCGCGCCGTCGTCCTCCAAATCTCGGAAGCCGTGCGCAAAGGCGAATCTTTTTCCGCCGCGCTCGGCAACCATCCACAATTGTTCGGCACGCTATACGTCAGCATGATCCGCGTCGGGGAAGAAGCCGGCGTGCTGCCGAAAGTCATGAACGATCTCGCCGACTTGCTCGAACACGAGGACGAGGTGCGCGGTGAAGTGCTGGCGGCGGTGGCGTATCCGATGTTCGTTTTGTGTTTTGGTTTCATCACCGTGGGGGTTTTGCTGACCGTGGTGTTGCCCCGACTGTTCGGCATGTTGCAAGAGATGCTCACCGTGCTGCCGCTGCCGACGCTGATTCTTTTGAAGGTCAGCAGTGCGCTGCATCAACATTGGTTTGTGATCATCGCTGGAACCGCCGCCGTCGTTGGTGGCTCATGGTGGTATCTGCGCACGCCCGGCGGCGCTCTGGCGTGGGATAAAATCAAACTGAAAATCCCCCTCATGGGCGCGGTGTTTCAATCAGCGGCGCTGGGACGATTCGCGCGCACACTCGGCACGTTGGTGAGAAGCGGCGTCTCGCTCCTGCCCGCTTTGAAAATCGTCGAGAACACCATCGGCAACCGCGTCCTGGCCGCACAAATCGCACGCGTGGCGGAGGAAACACGCGGCGGCGATTCACTGGCCGCGCCGCTGCGCAAGCTCGGCATTTTTCCGCGCACGGTCGTGCAGATGATCGCCGTCGGCGAAGAAAGCGGGAAGCTGGACGACATGCTGTTGAAAGTGGCGGACATCGAGGAGCGGCACATGCGGGCGCGGACCAAGACGTTGATCTCGCTGCTCGCACCGATTTTGATTTTGGTCGTCGGCGCGCTCGTCGGCTTCATGGTGATCGCGCTACTGCTGCCGATTTTCAAAATGAGCCGGGCCATTCACTGAAATGCTGAAATGCTGAAATGCTGAAATCTGACACGCTGATGCCGACACGCTGAAAATTTTATGTTCATCCAACACACGAAACGTTCTTCACACGCCTTCACGCTGATCGAAATCATGGTCGTCGTCGTGATCCTCGGCATCCTCGCCGCGACGATCATCCCGCAATTCATGGGCACAACGAGTGACGCGAAAGTCAGCGCGGCCAAGGCGCAAGTCGCCGAACTAGAATCCGCGCTCGAACGGCTCTACGTCCACATGGATCGCTACCCCACCGCAGATGAAGGTTTGAAAGCTCTGGTGGAAGCTCCTGCTGGCGATGAAACCAAAAAATGGCGCGGCCCGTACGTGAAGCAACTTCGCAATGATCCGTGGGGCAACGAGTATCAATACCGCGCACCCGGCCTGCATCACACGTCGAGCTTCGACATCTGGTCGCGTGGCGCGGACGGCGCGGACGGCGGCGAAGGCGAAGCGACGGATATTGGAAATTGGTAAGTATGCCTGGATGCGTCCAAGAATTTCGCGGCGACAATTCCCCTTCCGTAGCGGCGTCTCGGCAGAGCGCCGCCATAATCAGGGCGAGGGGTCAGCGGCGCTCTGCCGAGACACCGCTACGACAATCTTCACAACGCGCCTTCACCCTCATCGA
>JANYDP010000093.1 GCA_025363535.1 Verrucomicrobiota bacterium
CGAGTGCGGCTCGAAACTGTGCGCGGAGGTGGGGACCGCCGACATCTGGCTTTGCCCCAACCTTGATTGCCCGGCGCAGCTTTGCGCGCGCCTTGTGCATTGGTGCTCGCCCGGCGCGCTGAACATCGCGGGCGGCGATGCGGCGTTCGTTTCGAAGCTGGTCAGTCACGGACTCGCGCGCGATGCGGCGGAATTTTACCGGATCAAGATCGCCGAACTCGCGGCGTTGCCAGGAATGGATAAACTTTCCGCACAAACTATTTTCGACGCCCTCACCGCCAGCCAAAAACGCGCCGCCTGGCGGACGCTGTATGGCCTGGACATTCCCAACATCACCCCGGACGCGGCTAGGGCGTTGTGCCGTCATTTCACCTCGGTGGACAATGTCTTCGCCGCCAGCGTCGAGCGGCTGACGAAGGTGGAGGGCGTGAGCGCAGCCGCCGCCCGCAGTCTTGTCCACTGGCACAGCGACGGCGTGAACCGCAAGCTCGTCAAGCGACTGTTCAAGGCCGGCGTGAATTTCAAAGCCGACCTCTACGCGACTGCGTGAGCTTTGGGATTTACGTGTAACAAAATCGCCCTAACCTTCGTCCAAGCCGTGTCTCTCTTTGCAACCATGAAAAACAGCCTGATGCTCTTCGTCTTTGTGTTCAGCGGAATTTTGTCGGCGCTGGCCGCCGCCACGAATCCACCGCTGCGCTTCAATGTGCTGTTCCTCATCTCCGACGATTTGCGCGCGGAGATCAGTTGCTACGGCGGCTTGGCGAAGACACCGAACCTTGACAAGCTCGCGGCCACCGGCGTGCGGTTTGACCGGGCTTACGCGCAATATCCGCTGTGCAACCCGTCCCGCTCCTCCATGCTAAACAGTCGCCGTCCAACGGAGACAGGCGTGCTGGGCAACCGCACCTGGTTCGGGGATCTGCACCCGGAGTTCGTCAGCCTGCCGCGTTACTTCAAGGATCACGGCTACGTCACCGCGCGCGCCGGGAAAATTTTCCATGACGGTATTGACGACACCGACGCCTGGGTGGACGGCGGCGATGCGCGCTGGCTCGCAGGCATCGGCAGCGAAACCAACGCCGCCAAGAAAGCCCGGCTCGCCACGGAACGACATCCCGCCCGCGTCGTCGCCATCGGTCTGACCAACAAGGTGGTGAAGTCGGATGAACCGGTGCCCGAAGGCGAATTGCGCAACGCCGACACCGGCCAGAGCGAAAGACGCTCGGACAGTTGGATCGTGCTGGCCGGCAATGGCGAGACCGACCATGACTATCATGTGGCGGACAAGGCCATTGAGCAGTTGGGCCGGTTCAAGGATCAGCCGTTCTTCCTCGCGTGCGGTTTCGCCAAGCCGCACAGCCCGCCCTCCGCGCCGCAGAAATTTTACGACTGGTATGATCTTGCCAAAATTCCGTTGCCGCCGAATTTCGCGCCGCGCCCGACGGTGCCGGAGGGTTTCCCCAAACTTTCCATCCGCCCGAAAAACGCGGATCTGTTCATCGGCCGCGATGCCACACCCGAGGCGGCGAAGGAAATGATTCGCGCCTACCTCGCCTCCACTTCCTACATGGATGCCAACGCGGGCCGAGTGCTCGCCGAACTGGATCGTCTCAATCTGCGGACCAACACCATCATCGTGTTCTGGGGCGACCACGGTTATCAGCTCGGTGAACGCGGCAAGTGGTCGAAGGCTGGCTCCCTGTTCGAGCAAGGTGCCCGCGTGCCGTTCCTCATTTGTGCGCCGGGCGCGAAGGGCAACGGCCAGGCGAGTCCGCGCGTCGTTGAGTCGTTGGACTTTTATCCGACGCTCGCCGAACTCTGCGGCCTGCCGGTGCCGAAGGAATTACAGGGCCGGAGTCTGACGCCGTTGTTGAAAAATCCCGTCGCCGAATGGAACCATCCCGCCTTCACCGTGTGGAGCGAGAACGGCCGCACGCTGCACGGCGGCACCGTGCGCAACGAACGCTGGCGTTACGCGGAGTTCACCGACGGCAGCGCACTGCTGACGGATCTCGACAACGATCCCCAAGAATTGAAGAACGTGGCGAACGATCCGAAGAACGCCGCCGTGCGCGCCGAATTATCCAAGCTCGTGAAAAAGTATTGGGCGGGTTTCAAGCCGGTGAATTGAGGGGCAGACCAAGTGGAAGAAAGTTTCAAGTGACAAGTTTCAAGCAACGGCCGGACACAACTCGAACCTTGCGCCGTGCTTCAGATTTCTCTACTGCTTACGGCACATTTACGGTTCAACCTTTTAACCCTGTAACCAAATTATGTCTCTACTTGCCGGCAAGCTCGGAATCGTCTTCGGTGTCGCCAACAAACGCTCCATCGCCTGGGCCATCGCGCAGGCGTGGCACAAGGCCGGTGCCAAACTGGCCTTCACCTATCAGGGCGAACGGCTCAAGGAAAACGTCGAGGAACTCGCCGGCACGTTCGGCGCGGATACCCTCATCATGCCGTGTGACGTGACGAAGGACGAGGACATCGCCCGGGTGTTTGCGGAGACGGGCGCGAAGTTTGGCAAGCTGCATCTGCTGCTGCACTCGGTCGCCTACGCGCCGAAGGAAGCTCTGGAAGGCGAGTTCGTAAATACCAGCCGCGAAGCCTTCCGCATCGCGCATGATGTGAGCGCGTATTCATTGGTAGCCTTGTCCCGCGCCGCCGCGCCGTTGATGACGGAGGGCGGGAGCATCGTGGCGATGAGTTATTACGGCGCCGAAAAGGTGGTACCGCATTACAACGTGATGGGCGTGGCCAAGGCGTCGCTGGAATCCAGCACGCGCTATCTCGCTTACGATTTGGGTCCGAAAAAAATCCGCGTCAACTGCATCAGCGCCGGGCCGATGAACACGCTGGCCGCGCGGGGCATCGCGGGGTTCACGGACATGATGAAGCATTACGAGGCGCACGCGCCGCTGAAGCGGAATGTGCTGCCGGAAGAACTTGGCGCGTCTGGAACGTTCCTCGCCAGCGACGGTGCGGCGGCGATCACCGGCCAGGTGCTTTACGTGGACAGCGGGTATCAGATCATGGGGATGTGAGCGCGGCGGGGCTGGATCGCTCCCGGCACCGTCCGACGGCCGGCTCAAAAATCGTTCAACGCCGACCACTGCATGGGCCGTTGCACATGACGGGCACCTTCGGCGATTCCGAGATCGTCGCGCAACTGGTCTTGCATCTCGAAGCGGTCGGACGAACGCACGGGCACGACTTCGTTGCTGGTTTCAAATATCCAGATGGGCAAATTTATTTTTTGTCCGGCCGTGATCGGCCTCAAAGACTGAGGGCTTGGATTCATGGAACAGTAACCAAGCTATGAGCGTGCCAACGCTGCGACGATGGAAATACCCTTGAAAAAAGCCTGTTTCATGGCCCTCCCTGAAAATCCGCCGGGAAGATTTTACCGGTGCCGGA
Organism: Verrucomicrobiota bacterium; assembly: GCA_025363535.1. Lineage (GTDB taxonomy): Bacteria > Verrucomicrobiota > Verrucomicrobiia > Limisphaerales > CAIQOK01 > CAIQOK01. The sequence continues at coordinate 3,421 of JANYDP010000093.1, forward strand.
AAAATTTTCCGCCTCCAGAGCGTTGCTTTCATTCTGACTTCAACCAAACCGGCTGCGTAAAGGCTCCATTGGCGGCGATGTCCCACACCTCGAAGCGCACCCAGGTGCGTCCTTTCAAATCAACCGGGACGCGCATCGTTTTCGATCCAAAACTTTCCGTGTTGGCCAGATCAATGCGCTGCCGAAAGACTTGCAGGCCATCACCCGAAATGATTTCAGCGAAGGCGAGTGGAAACGTCCATTGCAAGCCGACTTCAATCGTGGCCTTGGCCGCGCCCGACAATTTCAGCGTCGCCCCGCTCTCCTGACCGGACACGGTGAACCGGGGGATCAGCACTTCGCCCGAGCTGACGAAAAATTTACCCGCGCGCAAGGTGTCGAGCACGGACTGCCAGCCGTCGGAAAATTTGGGGAGCTTGTCCAGGCGCAGATAGTTGATGTTCATGTGGGCGTAGGTTTCGAAGTTCGTCTCCATCCGAAACGCATCCACCTCGCCGAGCACCTGTTTTTTTCCGCCCCAGTTTTCCATATCATCCATCACGTCCAACGCGCGCAATCCAAGTCTGGGTTGGGACAGGTCGGCGGGCATGGCTTTCCAAGCCGCCCCGAGAAAATGGTCGGAACTGAAAAAGTTTTTGGCTTTGTAATTATCCGGAAAGCCACGTGAACCCTTGATGCGTGCGTGCGCCGTCCACATCAGGCCGTGCTCGCGTTCCATGAGTTGCAGCACATCCTCCGAACTGCCGACATGATAGACCGTCCCATAATCCGCCGACGGCTCGGCGAACAGTTTGTCGGCGGGACGATTCAGCACCCAGTACACCGGCTTGGGAAAAAGCGCGAGCCAGTGGCCGCCGAGTTGCACGTTGGCCTCCTCGCCAGGCAGCAGCAGAAATTTGTCATTCGAAAGCCGCGCGCATTCGCTGAACATCGCCTTGAGCAGCGGCAGCCGCTGTTCGTCCTTGAGCGAGGGCGCGTTGACATCAAGATGAAATTCCGCCAGATGCACGATGTCCACGCCGCGCGCTTTGAAAGTCCGGACGAAACCGGGCAGCCATAAATCTTTGGGAATCTCGCTGGTGTGTTCCGCCCGTTGGCGTTTGAGCAATTCCTGCGTGTGTTCAATGTGATAGTGGCTTGAGAAGGTCAGGTGGCCCGGAAGTTTTGGGTAGCGATCACCGTGGGTGAAGGCAGACACCTCGTTCAATGCCTGCGCGCCATCGCCGGAGCTGATGAGATAAAAAACTCCCAGGTGCTGCTCGGTGTGTGGTGGCGCGTTGAACCACGGAATGTAATGATTGAAGCCGGTGGCCGACTGGCGGATGCCAAACCCAAAACCGTCCGCAGCGGATTGGTAACCTTTGCCATACCAGACAAATTTCAGGTTCGTGACCTGATCCACCGGATAAAAGTATTGATGCGGCGCGGGAAAAACGGCCAGCGAACCGGCCACGCTTTCCGCGACCAGCGCGCGGCCGGCCACGGCCAACGGCGTCGCCGGCGTCTCGGCGTTCAGATTGATTTGCTGCACAGCGGCGGCGTCATCCTTCCAAACCATCCGCTGCCAATCGGGCGAATGACCCGCAAGTCCGGTGTCGTAAAGAATCGCGCGCCCATCTTCCTCCGTTGTGACGACCGTCTCCAGGTGAATCAGCGGGCTGTGGCGATAAAAGCTGAGCCGCAGTTCCCCGTGGAATGAACCCGCATGAACCTCGCCGAGGTGAATCGTTGTCCGCGCTCCGGCACTGGAAACACGAACAGTGTGCAAATCCAAAACCGCCGGATAAGTCTGATGCGGGCGCGAGTTCGGATCATCAAAGAACGCCACCCAGCCGGCGGGATTTTTCAGATCGCGCTCGCCGACCGTCAGCCACGTCACGGGATTGAGTTTTTGCCCGAGGACGCAGGCCGGCTTTCCCGCCGCGACCACGGAAATTTTTTCAAGGAGCGGTTTCGTGGAATCCAGATTGAGCACCACCCGGCCGGCCTCGGTTTTTGAGACGGGCCATTCAATCGCCAACTGTTGCTGCGCCTGCTTCACCACGACGCCGGAAGCCTTGTGGTAACCGGTGAAATCCACCCGCAGGTTTTTCACCGCGGAATTCTCTGCGACCCGCGCGGCAACGGCTCCGGCAAAAAAAAGTCCGGTCAAAATGAAGGTCAACGATCTCCGCGAACGAGGACGCGCAGAGCCGGGCGGGCGGACGGATGATGGCTGATTCATGATGTTGGCAATACAAGCGACGAACCGGGTTGCACGCCGACGCCGTAAAAATGCACTCACCCGGCCCCGTAAATCAAACCCTCAATTCATTGCCAGTCGAGGGCCAGCACCTGCCGCCGGCCGCGAGCATGAGCTCGGGCTGAGAACGTCGCGATAATCCCGCTTTACAATGCGCCGAAGATAACCGTAATTGGCATCTGGTCGGCCAACAGCGCAAGACTACTATTCGGATATGGAGCAGACGAACATTTTGCTGATGAGTGACGGCGGTGCCACTGGCTTGATGTTGTCTGTGCGAGACATTTGCGGTCGAAACCGCAGCGGCGATTTTCGGGTGGTGGAAGCGCCTTGGCCGGCCGCTGGTACCAGCGACTTCAGTTCAATTCTCCTGCGTAACTTCGGCCAAACCCCGCCTCATCTTGCAATTCTCTGCCTGTCGCAGAATGTCCGTGAGCGGACGGAGTTGTTTTTTGAATGCGCGCGCAAACATTGCCGGGAAATACCCGTCCTGCTCGCGTTGGAATCCGCCGACGAGGAAGAGTTGCTGGCGCTGCTCCGGCGCGGAGCGGTGGATTTCATGTTCGCGCCGTTGCGCGCGCATGAAGTGGTTCTGCGGTTGCGCCGGTGGCAGCGCGCGGCGGGCAACGGAGATTCGGCCAGTCAACTCAAACTAAAACTGGGCCTGGAACAATTCGTCGGCGAGAGCCAGGCGCTGATCGCCGCCATCCGGCAAATCCCCAAACTGGCCCGGTGCGACGCGGGTGTTTTCATCACCGGCGAAACCGGCACGGGCAAGGAGATGTTCGCCCGCGCCATCCACTATCTCAGCCCGCGGGCCGGCCAGCCGTTCATCCCGGTCAATTGCGGTGCCATCCCGGCTGACCTGGTGGAGAACGAGCTCTTCGGCCACGACGCCGGTGCCTTCACCGGCGCGACCTCAACGACGCGCGGTTTGATTCATGACGCGGACGGCGGGACGCTGTTTCTCGACGAAATTGATTCGCTGCCGTTGCCGACGCAGGTGAAGCTGCTGCGCTTTCTGCAGGACAAAACTTATCGCCCGCTTGGCGCCCGCAAAATGTGCCAGGCAGACATCCGCGTGATTGCGGCTTCCAATGCGGATCTCGAAATGGCGGTGCGCTCGGGCGGATTTCGGTCTGATTTGTTTTATCGCATCAACGTGCTGCCGCTGGCCTTGCCGCCGTTGCGCGAGCGGAAGGAGGACATTGCGCTGCTGGCCCGGCATTTTGCGGCCCTGCGGTCGCGCGAGTTGAACAGTCCGGCCCGGGAACTTTCACCGGCGGCGCTGCAAAAGCTCGCGTTTTACGACTGGCCGGGAAACGTTCGCGAGCTGGAAAACATCATCCAACGCGCGGTCGTGCTGGCCGATCAACCGGTGATCCGCAGCGAAGATGTGATCCTGCCCGGCACGGCGGAGATCACGACCTCGGAATCGTTCAAGGACATGAAGGCCGAATTGATTTTGCGTTTTGAGCGCTCGTATCTGCAACGCCTGCTGACCTTGCACGCAGGCAACATCACGCGCGCGGCCCGAGCGGCCAACAAAAACCGGCGGGCCTTCTGGCAGTTGTTGCGCAAACACAATTTGCAATTTCAGCGCACCACACCGGCGGCCCCGAGCGCGGTTGAGGAACGGCGCATCCGCATGGACAAAGTCTGGTTCCACTAGGATAAAATCGTCCACACCAAATCGCCAGGCATGTCCAACCGTGGCTTGCGCCGCAACATCCATCGTTTACCGGAGTGCCAGGATTTCAGCTCGCTTCTTCCGGCTGACTTTTTTGTCCGGCCACCTCGGCGGGACTTGCAAAAATCCGAGTAAATCCGCAACGGCACACGCGCTGCTATTTGGCGGCTCACAAACCGTATTCGCCAAACCCATGCTTGAAGGTTCATGTGCCAGTCGAGGTCGCGATACTCAGTTACTTAGCTCAACACCCGGAAGCGAAAGACACGTCGGAGGGAATCGCTGCTTGGTGGATGTTGGGAAGCGGCCTGCGGGCGACCCAGGCGGACATTGAGACGGCGCTGGAAAATTTGCGCGCGCGCGGCCTGGTCGTGGCCGAAACCGGTGGCGACGGGCGCGTTTGTTACCGGGCCGGTGTCGTAAAAAAAAGCGGTGATAAAACCAAACCAAACAGGAATGACCGGTCGAAACGAACTCGTGTCCGATGAGATCCAAAAATTCAAAATTGCAAAACTCAACCACAGCAAAGGAAAAATATGCCAAGCGCGTTAACTTATCCGGGCGTTTACATTGAAGAAATTCCCAGCGGCGTCCGCACCATCACCGGCGTCGCCACGTCCATCACCGCGTTTCTCGGCCGCGCCTTGCAGGGCCTGGTCAATGAGCCGGTCACGATCAACAGCTTCGGCGATTTCGAGCGCCAATTCGGCGGCTTGAACGCGAACTACCCGCTGGGTTACGCGGTGCGCGATTTCTACCTGAACGGCGGGAGCCAGGCGATCATCGTACGGCTCGAAAAGAATTCCGCCAAAGCCAGGCAGAACGACGTAAAACTCGAGGCCGCCAGTCCGGGAACCTGGGGCAACGCGCTCGTCTATGTCGTGGACTCCAAAAGCATCAGCGACGATGTCGCCGCGCGTTTTGGGATCGCCAAGAATGATTTGTTCAACCTCACAATTTACGACGCTCCCGGCAGCGGGGTCGTCGAACAATTTCTAAACGTCGCCATCACGGCGGACGCGGGTTCGCGACGTTTGGATCGCGTGCTGGCCGACGAATCGAATCTCGTCCGCCTGCAATTGAAGAACGACGGCACGCCTGATCTGCCCAACGCGCGGCCCGGTGATTCCGCCGCTGCGGAAAACCCGGCTGACCCCGCCGCCGATCCGACCAAGTTCAAAAAATTCGGCGGCGGCCTGGACAGCGACGCCCTGAGCGCCGAAGCGGATTTTGTCGGAGATGAAAACAACAAGACCGGAATGTTTGCGCTCGCCAAGGCGGATTTGTTCAATCTGCTTTGCATACCAGCGGACGCGCGCGGTGGCGACACGCCCAAGGAGGTTTATCAGGAAGCGATGATCTATTGCACCAAGCGCCGGGCGATGCTCATTGTGGATCCGCCCGCCTCGTGGGGCGTGAACAAGGAAACCGCCGCCGCCAAAGCCGTCGCCGGATTAAGCGCGCTCGGCCTGACCGGCGTCGCGGCGAGAAATGCCGCGCTGTATTTTCCGCGCGTCATCGAATCCGATCCGCGACTCAACGGCCAGCTCGACACGTTTGTTCCCTGCGGCATCGTCGCCGGCGTCATGGCCCGCACCGACACGCAACGCGGGGTTTGGAAAGCCCCCGCCGGACTCGACGCCTCGCTCAACGGCACTCAGGGCTTGCAGGCAAATCTCAACGACGCTGAAAACGGAATGTTGAATCCGCTCGCGATCAACTGCCTCCGTTTTTTCCCGGCGTCTGGCCGCGTCATTTGGGGCGCGCGCACCTTGCGCGGCGCGGACCAACTGGCCGACGACTACAAATACGTTCCCGTCCGGCGGCTCGCGCTGTACGTCGAGGAAAGTTTGTATCGTGGCACCCAATGGGTCGTGTTCGAACCGAACGATGAACCGTTGTGGGCGCAGATCCGCCTGAACATCGGCGCGTTCATGCACGGGTTGTTTCGGCAGGGCGCGTTCCAGGGTCAGACGCCCAAGGACGCTTACTTCGTCAAGTGCGACAAGGAAACGACGCCGCAGGATCAGATCAATCTCGGCATCGTCAACATCATCGTCGGCTTCGCACCGTTGAAGCCTGCCGAATTCGTGGTCATCAAACTCCAGCAGATGGCCGGACAAATTGAAACTTAAACGAGGAGAAAATTATGGCTCAATTTAGCGTCAACGCTCAACGGTTCGATCCCTACAAAAACTTCAAATTCCGAGTCAAGTGGGACGGAAAATACGTCGCGGGCATCAGCAAATGCAGCGCGCTCAAGCGCACCACCGAAGTTGTCAAACATCGCGAGGGCGGCGATCCGAGCAGCAGCCGCAAATCGCCGGGCCGCACCGAATACGAGGCCATCACGCTCGAACGCGGCGTCACCAATGACAAGGAATTCGAACGGTGGGCGAACAAAGTCTGGAACTTCGGCTCCGGTCTCGGTGCTGAAGTTTCGCTCAAGGATTTTCGCAAGGACC
>JANYDP010000108.1 GCA_025363535.1 Verrucomicrobiota bacterium
CATCCTCGGACGCGCGTCGGAGCAGCGGGCGAAGGATTACGCCTCGCTGAAGGAGCTGGGATATTTTTATTCGTGAGACCGGGACGCGCGCCGCCGCGTCCCGGCCAACTCCAGTTCGGACTTAATTCACCTTGAGCCGCAGCACCGTTACGGAATTGGCAGGGAAGGTATGGTTGAAAGTTTTGCCCACGCCGGTCAGTGTGGCTGCCACAGGCACTACCAACTTCGGGTTTGCGAAGGAGTTCACGTCCGCATTCGCGCCGGACAGGACGGTGACGCGACCTTTGTCGGTGATCTTTCCGGCAGCAGTCAGTTTGATTTCGGCGACCGTCGGCGTAGTCGCGGCGTTGACCACTTTCAAGATCACTTCGCCAGCAGCATTGTCGTGCGTGGCCGAGGCGAAAAGTTTGTTCGTCGGAATTTCCGGCGCGCCGAGTTTCACGGGGAGGATCACGTCACCTCGGTTGCGGCTGAAAAGTTGTTGCACGTAATAATTCGGCGTCGCATACAGATTCAAGCTGTCCACCCAGATCATGTTCGGCGTCCACTGCCACGCCTCGGCGTTCGCGAACAGCGGTGCGTAGCTGGCCATGCGGACGACCTCGGCGTTGCGTTCCAGCCCGGTCATGTAGGCGGCTTCGGCGATGGCACATTCCCAAGTGTTGCGGTTTTTCACGCTCACGACCTTGTCGCTCTGCGCCGCGTATTCGCCAAAGAAAACTTTTGGGCCGGTGCGGTCGTAGCTGTCGAAACGGTGCGTGTTGTTCAAGAACCACGCGGGTTTATCGTAGCAATGTTCGTCCACGATGTCGGCGTGCAGCTCGCGGAGTTTTGGCCAGGCGAATTTGAAATGCTCGTCGTTCGGGAACGGCCCGGCGCTGGAGATAAGATGGATTTCCGGATGCGCCGCCTTCAACGCCGCGTGAAATTTCGCGTAGCGTTCGATGTATTGGGCATCCCAGTTTTCGTTGCCCACGCCCATCATTTTCAGGTTGAACGGTTCGGGATGGCCGAGCGCGGCGCGTTTCGCGCCCCACGTCGTCGTGGTCGCACCGTTGGCGAACTCAATCAAATCCAGCGCGTCTTGAATGAACGGCTCAAGCTGATCCAGCGGACAAAGCTCGCCGGAATTAAACTGGCACGCGATACCGCAGCTCAAGATCGGCAGCGGCTCCGCGCCGATGTCCTCGCACATCTGGAAAAATTCGAGGAAGCCGAGGCCGAAGGATTGGAAATAATCCGGCGTCGGGCGATGGAGGAATTCATAGTTCCAGCGATTGATCAGCAGCTCGCGCTCCTCCACCGGGCCAATGGTTTTTTTCCACTGGTAACGCTTGTTCAGCTCGCTGCCTTCGACAATGCAGCCGCCGGGGAAACGCATGAAGCCGGGGTGCAAATCGGCCAGCGCCTGTACCATGTCCGCACGGAGTCCGCCGGGCCGATGCTTCCAAGTGTTGTCCGGAAACAATGAAACAAAATCAAGATCCACCGCGCCCTTGCCGTCCACGAGGACGTAAAGTTTCGCTTTCGCGTCCGTGACTTTGGGATGCAGGACGGCGGATATTTTCTGCCAGTCGCCGGAAAACTTTTCCAGCTTCACCGTGTCGAGCAGCGCGCCGTCGCTGCCGTAAAGTTCCACGCGCAGCGCGGGCGAGCCGGAGACGTTGCGGACTTGCGCGGAAAAATTGTAAGCCTCGCCCGCCTTCACGCCCATGCCGCGAAAGCCTTCGTTGGCGACGCCGAACAAATCTTTGCCCTCGGATTCGAGGCGCAGGTAATGCGGGTTGGCGGCGTTGAACGGGTTCTCGTTGTGGATGGACAACTGGCCACGCGCCTTGCTGGGGCTGAGTTTGGACCAGCCCATCATGGCCTCGGGAAACTCGAAGCCACGGTTCTTCACCAACTCCGCGTAAAGCCCGCCGTCTGCGCCGAAGTTGATGTCCTCAAAAAAGATTCCCCACATGGCGGGATTAATTTTCGCGCCGGGTTGATCCACCTGAACTTCGATGGTGGCAGCAGGAGCAGTGAGGGAAAACGCGAGCGCGGCGGCAACCAAGCTGGCTTTGACTTTTGAATGCATGGGTAGTTCGTATTTTGTCGGAGGGATAAAATCAACGGGAAAATAGTGGCACGAGCGGGACGCCCGTGCCACTCGCAGAGTTTACGGCTCGTACACTTTCACCCGGAAGAAATGATTGGTGCTGCTCGTGAGCGGGCCGGTGACGGCGTCCGAAAAGTTCGACGCGCTGAACCAAAGCAGATTGCCCGGCACATTCCACGGCGACCAGTTGCCGAGGGTCTCACTGGTCTCCACCACGAAGCCGCGATTGGCCAGACGCGGAAAGAGGACGTTCACGTTGGTGCCGTTGCGCACAATGCCGATACCCCACGGCGGCGGCACGGCGTTGGTCGGCGAAGTTTGCGTCAGATATTCGTAATAGTTGCTCGCGCCGTCGCCATCAGGATCAGCGGCGGGCTGCGCGTTGGCGGCGTTGGTGGAACCGAAATACGCGAGCTGCCATTGTACGAACGTCAGGCGATTGGTCAGTTCCGTGCTGATCCAAGCCGTCAACAAATTGATCGCGCCCAGATCCAGTTGGTGCGTCGCCAGCGGCGGCATCCGGCTGAAGCTCGTCCCAAGGAGCCGTTGCAGCACGACCGAGAGGTTGGTGTCGCCGGGGACGATGAGCTTGTTGAGCGGGTTGCCGGCGTTGTTGTCGAGCGCGCCGTTCATGAGACGGGTTTGATCCAGTGTCAGCCACGGGCGGGCGTCCCAGGTCTGCGCGCCGGAACCGCCGGGCTGATGGCATTGCCCGCAGTTCTCGGAAAGGTAGGAGCGGACGCGGGTTTCCAAACTGCGCGTGGCATCCGTCGCGGCTGCAAATGCCGGCAAGGTTTGCGGCGCGGCGACGTTGGTGTTCAAGTAGCCGGCCAGGCCCAGCAGCGTGAGCTGGTTGCCGCTAAAACCGTTCATGTTCGTGGTCTGGTTGAGTTCCCGCGTGTTGAAACTCAGCGCGTGGGCGGCGACGGCGACGTGACAAGCGAGGCACGACGAGCGCGAGGGAATTTCGTATTGCTGCGCCAGATTGGTGGCGTTGACGAGGACGTTGACGATGAAATTGGTTCCGCCGTCGGCAACCAGGAACGCCTCGGTGCCCGCGTCATTCCATTGGTAGCTCACGCCGTAACAGGCGTTGGTGGTTTTGACGAGGACACGGGTTTCGATACGCTTCTTCGTGGCCAGCACGCCGCGCGTGAGTTCGAGATCGAAGTGTTTGATCCACATCATGCCGGCGGGAAACGTCCAGTTCGTATCCGTGCCGAAAATCATCTGGCTGGTCGCATCGGGAATGCAGAACCAGCGGCGCTTGATCGCGTAGTCGGACCAGAAGGAGACGATCGGTTCGTAGTTCACGATGCCCGGATTCGGCGTCAGCGTGGCAAGGTCGGCGAAAATTCCCGTGTCGCTCAACTTGGCGGGAAAGGTTGAGTTGCCCATGTCGGTGTAAACCAGGCGCTGGATTTTATTTTGGATGTAATTGCACAGCAGCACGTCCCCGTTGCCGGGGTCGGTGCCTAACGCGGCCTCGCCATATTGCCCGGTGAGCCGCTCGACGGTGACGGCGCTGTTCGAGCGTCGCAACGCCCAGAGGTTGCCGCCCAAATCAAAATCGCCAAAAATATAAGCGTTGGTGAGCTGTGGAATTTTTGCGCCGTGATACGGTACGCTGCCGCAGACATCAAGACCGGCAAACGCCGGATCCGTGCCCGCGACCGTCGGATGATTGTATTGATAGATCGGCCGGTCCAGCACGAAGCCCGACGGCGGCGCAAACATGGTGGCCTGGCCTGGATACAGCACGGAGGTGAGGTTGGTGCCTTCGTAGTAAGGCCAGCCGTAGTTGCCGCCCTTGCGGACGAGATCTACGGACTCGTACAAATCTTGGCCAACATTGCCGACCCAGATTTCTCCAGTCACCGGATCAATGCTGAAGCGCCAGATGTGGCGGAAACCGATCGCGTAAAATTCTCCGCGCAGATGATTCGTGTCCACGGTTTTGCCGTAGAGATTGGTCACGCCCAGAAACGGATTGTCCGCCGGGATGCTGTAATAGGCGTGACCGCCGCCATCCGTTGGAATTGTCAGCGTGGGAACCGTGGTCGATGGAGGCAATGGTTCGAGGTTGGCCGGCTTTTTGTCCACGTCCAATCGCAACAGGCCGGAATATAAACTTCCATCGAGCCGCTGGGCATTGGTGTGGATGTTGTATTGTCCGCCTTCATCGCCCATGCCGACATACAGATAGCCGTCGGTCCCAAAATGCAAATCGCCGCCGCAGTGGTTGAACTCGCGCTTGGTCGTGCTCCACAGCACGACTTGTGTGTTCGTGTTCACCGTCAGGTTCGCCGGGTTGGCGGTGAAGCGCGCAAGTTTTTCAAAATACGGAGTGCCGCCGTTCGCAAGGTAAGTCACAAAGAAAAACCCATTCGTCGCGAAGCCCGGATGAAACGCCAGCCCCAGCAGTCCGAGTTCGCCGTCGGTCGCGTTGTTGTCAAAGGCCACCTGGTTGGAAATGTCGAGCATGACCTGCCGCACGGGCGTGACCGCCGCAACATCGGGAATGTAGGAAACATAACCGCGCCGCTCGACGACGAAGAGCTTGTTGGAGAAAGCCGCACCGTTGGGCGTTTGCAGGGCGAGCGGTTGCGTGAACGTCAGTCCCGAAAAGGCGTCCACCACCTGATAGCCCAGCGCGGGCGGCGCGCTGGGAATCGTGATCGTCGTGTTCGGCAAGCGCAGCGAGTTCGTGACCGTGATGAAAACCGTGGCCACACCGGATGTCACGCCGGAATAATTTTGCACGCGATAGGTGAACGTGTCCGAACTTGTGGCGCCGCCGTTGTGCGTGTAGAGAATTTTTCCGTTCGTGTTCGCCAGCGCCGTGCCGTTGACCGGCGGCGTGACGACTTGCACCGTCGCCGGATTCGGTACGGGGCCGGTGTCATTGGACAACACGGGGATCAATGCCTTTGCGCCGGGATTGAGCGTGATGGCGTCGTTGACGGTCGTGGGCGGAGCGATGGGCAGCGCGTTCGGGCCGCTCAAATAATTGCTCGACACCAGGTTCGCGGGCAGCGCCACGTCGTAGATGCGGAACTCGTCCATCGAGCCGGCGAAATACGGATCAGGATACTGCGACTTGCCGAGATAATTTTGCGTGGTGTTGCCGAGGCTGGCGGGATTGATCGTCATCGCGTTGTTCGACGCCACCGCGACGCCGTCCACATAGAGAATTCCCGCGACGCCGTTCAAGGTGACAACGACATGTTTCGCCACATTCACCGGCAACGCGGACGCCGCGTTCACTTGTTGTTCCCCGCTGCCGCCAAAGGTGATGGCGAAACGCAACGGCCCGCCGCCCGCCGTCGGCGTAAGAAACAGGTTGACCGCCGTGCTAGTGCCAAAGTCGCAGATGCGCGCCCACCCCGACGAAACCGTGTTGGTCACCCACGCCTCGATGGTGATGTTCGTGTAGCCAGCGACGATGCCGGCCGGCAAACTCACAAAACCGCTCGCGCCGTCCAGCACAAGCTGGTTGTTCGCGATGCTTGCGCCGCCTTGCAATGTGCCGTTGGCATTGCCCACGACATCACTCGCATCGGTCGTGAACGGGTAGCGATGCCGCAGATTGCTCACGAGCGGATTGATGACCGTCACTATGTTGCTGCTTTGTTTCGTCTGAAAGGTCGCCGTGACGACCGCCGAACCGGCGGAGAGCGCGGTCAAAATTCCATTCGTCGAAACGCTGACCACCCCCGACGCGCTGGAAGAATACGTTGCCGAAGCGGTCACATCGCCGGACCCGCCACCGACGTAATTCGCCTGCACCGTGGCTTGTGCGACCGCGCCCATCAACATCGGCGAGGCGGTTTGTAGCGTGAGCGATTGGACAATCGCAATCGCCATAAAACCGACCGACGGCGCGTCCGCCAGATTATAGACCGTGGCCGCGCCGCTGCCGGAATACGCATAGACCGTGGCGAAATACTGGGTGCCGGGAATCAAATTGGAAACCGTCACGCTGCCGCCCGCACCGGTGAACACGACGAAATTGCTGTTTCCCAAATTTTGTCCGCCGCCAAAACTCGCGCTGGCGGCATAGTTCGTCCCGTAATTGGGCTGCACGCTCGTCCCCGTGCCCGCGCTCATCACCACCACGCTGCCCGCGCTGCCTGCGCCGGGCACCCACGAAAGCACGACGGCATTGGCATTGGTGGAAGCGACCAGCCCGGAGGCTTGAACTGGCGGCGCGACATAATTCGTCGGGCCGTTGGCGAGGCTGAAGTTGATTTCATTCGTCCCCAGCGCGTGCGAATAAATCCGCACCTCGTCGTAATCCGCGCTGGCCGTATTGTCGCCGGGATACTGGGAGCGGCCCAGCCAGAGGACGGTGTCGTTCACGTTGGTGATGCGGGCGGTACCCGTGTCAATGGTGCCGGCCAGCGCGCCGTTGCGAAACCATTGTGCGAGGCCGCCGCCACTCGGCCCGCCCGCCGCGCTCCACGTTGTGACGTAATGAAACTTGTTGCTGATCGTCGTCGCCAGCGCGGTGTTCAACGTCCAACTCCCGGCCACGCCCGCACCGTATTCCAAACGCTGCTGGTTCAACGCCGTGCCCTGACAGAAGGAAAGGAACCAATCATTCGCCTGCGTGTCGTTGCCCGGCCCGAAATCGAAAACGCGCGACCAGTTTTGCGCCGCGTTCGGCGTGGCCCAGACTTCGATGCTTACGTTGGTCAGACCATGCACCAATCCCGCCGGCAACAGCACGTAGTCCGAAGCGCTGCGCGTACCGCCGCCCAGGCGCACCTGGCCGTTCGTGCGTGTGCTATTGCCGCTGAGGACAACCACAGTGCCGTTCGAGGCGCTGATGGAATCCACGACCGCCCCGTTGGTTTCCGTAAAACTCCAGCGGTTCCTCAGCCCCGCCGACACGGGGGCGAGGCCCGATAATAAAACCAGGGCAATTCCGGCGGCGCGCGAAACGGCGGCGGACAAAAAGGTTTGAAAGAAAGACCGGCGGGCCAACGGCTCGGCCACGCAAGGAGAGGCTTTTACAACATTCATCGGAGTCGTCTTATTCTTGCATCATCGGCAAAAATCGCAATGCCCTAAAATTTTTGAAACCGGTCACTTCCCTGTCCGAATTGATTTGAATTATTCAACCCGCGTCCGCTTCAATGTCGCTACAACATGCGCTTGCGAATTTATACTCTGTCCGGCCTGCTGCTTGCCGGAATCATTTCGGCCAACGCCCGTGCGGATTCCTTCGCCGACAGCCAGCCATCCGCGAAGATCACGCCCGCCGCGCCGCCGCAAGCGCAGCCGTTCAGCCTGCACGATGTACGGTTGCTCAACGGCCCATTCAAGGTCGGCCAGGACATTGGTGCGAACTATCTTTTGAGCCTCGAACCCGACCGGTTGCTGGCGGGCTTTCGTCAGGATGCCGGGTTGGTGGCGAAGGCGAAATCTTACGGCGGCTGGGAATCAATGGGCATCGCCGGCCATACGCTGGGACATTACCTGAGTGCGTGCGCGATGGCCTGGGCTTCCACGGGCGACAAACAATTTCGCGACCGCGCAAATTACATGGTGGATGAACTCGCCGCGTGCCAGCAGGCCAACGGCGATGGCTACGTGGCTGCGATTCCCGGTGGCAAGCAGGCTTATGCGGAAGTCGCCGCCGGCAACATCCGCTCGGCGGGTTTTGATCTGAACGGCATCTGGGTGCCGAACTATACGATGCACAAAGTGCTCGCCGGCTTGCGGGATGCCTATCGCCTGTGCAACAACGCAAAGGCGTTAAAAGTTTCCCAAGGCCTCGCCGACTGGTTCGAGAAAACTTTGTCCGGCCTCAACGAGGAACAGATGCAGAAGATTCTCGCCGCCGAGCATGGAGGAATGAACGAAGTCCTCGCCGATCTTTACGCCGACACCGGCGACGCGCGATATCTCGCGCTCTCGCGGCGGTTTCATCACAAGGCAATTCTCGATCCGCTCGCGCTGGGTGAAGATATTTTGCCCGGCAAACATGCCAACACGCAGATTCCAAAAATCATCGGCCTCGCCACGCGCTATGAAATTACCGGTGATGCCAGCGACCGCGCCGCCGCCGAGTTTTTCTGGGACCGCGTCGTGCATCATCACAGCTACGTCACCGGCGGACATTGCGAGGCGGAACATTTCGGGCCGCCGGACAAGTTGAACGACCGCCTTACTCCAGTCACCACCGAGACCTGCAACGTCTATAACATGCTCAAGCTTACCGAGCACGTCTTTGGCTGGAACCCCAACGCGGCGGCCGCTGATTTTTACGAACGCGCGTTGCTCAACCACATCCGCGGCTCGCAACACCCCGATGGCCGCGTGATTTACAACGTCTCGCTCAAGCCGGGCTTTCACAAGGAATACCAGTCGCTGACGAACGGTTTCACCTGCTGCGTCGGCACGGGCATGGAGAACCATTCCAAATACGCGGACACGATTTATTTTCA
>JANYDP010000204.1 GCA_025363535.1 Verrucomicrobiota bacterium
TTTTTTTTGGTCATCCCGCAACCAAACTTCTAAGAATTTCGTAACTGCCACCGAAATTCCTAGTAGGCAAAGGATCAATATTGCCGAGTTCAGTAACCCGTGTTTCATCTTTGTTTCAAATTGTCTTCACCGCATCCGCCAGCGATTTCACGAACGCGCCGACTTTGGCCACCAGCTCCGGCGATTTTCCGTTCGCGGCAATCTGGTTCACGATGGCGCTGCCGACCACGCACGCGTCGCCTTCGCTCGCGACCAGCTTCGCCTGTTCGGGATTGGAAATGCCAAAGCCCACCGCAATCGGCAGCGCCGTGTGTGTGCGGAGCTTCGCAACCTGCGCCACGAGATTCGACGCGACTTGCGATTGCATTCCCGTCACGCCTTCGCGCGAGATGTAGTAGATGAAACCCGCGCCGCGCTTGACGATTTTCTCCATGCGCGCCTCCGGCGTGGTCGGTGCAACGAGGTAGATGTTGCACAGACCGGCCCGCTGCATCAGCGCCTCGTAATTGTCCGACTCCTCCGGCGGCAAATCCAAAACCAGCAGGCCGTCCACGCCCGCCTTTGCTGCTTCGCCGATGAATTTTTCCAGGCCGACCTTGTGGATGAGATTGAAATAGATGTAGAGCACGATGGGAATCTGCGACTCCTGGCGAATCGCGGCGACGGTTGCCAGCAGCTTTGGCGGCGTGGTGCCGCTTTCCAGACCGCGTTGCGCCGCGAGTTGATTCACCAGACCGTCGGCCAACGGATCGCTGAACGGCACGCCGAGTTCCAGCACGTCCACACCCGACCGGTCAAATTCCAGCGCGAGCTGGCGCGTGGCTTCGAGGTTGGGATCGCCCGCGCCGATATAGACGACGAAGCCTTTCTTCCCGGCACTCTTAAGCTGCGCGAACTTTTGGACAATGCGATTCATCGGGGGAGTTTCAAGTTTCGCGGGCGGGGTTTCAAGTTTCAAACACAGCGACACGACGGAGGCGGCTTCGCGGGCTAGGAATTTCCTAGCCGCCCAGCGTGCCAAAGCCGGAGATGCATACTTGCCAAAGTCCGGCGCGGCCTCCATCTTTTGCGCTGTTATGAAAAATCAACTGGGCATCATAATTCTGATTGTGCTGTGTGTGGGACTCATTGTCGCCTTGGTCGTGAACCAGAAGAAGGCCACCACCCTCCACCTTGAGGACACGCAGACCATCGTCAGCAAATCCAACGAGCTGGTGCAGACCACGACGGAGCTGGAGGAAGTCCGCAAGGTCAACACGGATTTGAACAAGGATCTCGACACCCGCAAATCCGAACTGGTGTCCATGACCAACCATCTCAACGACGTTTCCGGCACGCTTGCCAAAACCGAGGATCTGCTCAAGACCACCCAGGAACAGCGGGCCAAGGAAGTCGCCGACCGCGATGCCAAGATCGCCGCGCTCGAATCACAGAATCTCGCGCTGGACCAGCGCGCGCTGGAACTCAACGGTGCGATCACCAACCTCACCGCCCAGATTGACGACACGCAGAAAAAACTGGCCGCCTCCGAGGGCGACAAGGCGTTTCTCCAAAAAGAACTCACGCGGCTCATGAGCGAAAAAGCCGAACTGGAAAAACAGTTCAACGACCTCAAAGTGTTGCGCACCCAGGTCACCAAGCTCCAGGAAGAACTGTCAATCTCGCGCCGGCTGGAATGGATCCGCCAGGGACTCTTCACCCGCGACTCCAAGAAGGGCGCGCAGTTGCTGATGGAAAATAAGACGCCCGCGTTTCCGTCCACGCCCAGCACCAACACGGCTACCAAAGCCGGCAAGTATGATCTTAACGTGGAAGTCAGCTCCGACGGCACGGTGAAAGTCATCCCGCCGCTGACCAACGCGCCCGCGAGCAAATGACCCCGTCTGTGCTGGCTGATTCGCATGGCCGCATCCTGCGCGACCTGCGGGTGAGCGTCACCGACCGTTGCAACTTTCGCTGCCTCTACTGCCTCCCGGAAACGGAAGCCGCGCAAAATTTTTATCGCGGCCACTGGGCCAAGCTTCCCAACTCCACGCCCATCCTCCAGCAATGGGTTCCCAAGACTTCCATCTTCAGCTTTGAAGAAATCGAGCGCGTCATCCGCGTCGCCGCTGGTTTCGGCATCCAAAAAATCCGGCTCACCGGCGGCGAACCGCTCCTGCGCCACGGCCTCGAAGAACTCGTCGCACGCATCGCGAAAATTCCCGATATTGAAGACCTCGCGATGACCACGAACGGTTTTCTCTTCGCTGAAAAAGCCCAGGCGTTGCGCGAGGCCGGCTTGCAGCGCGTCAGCTTCAGCCTCGATTCCCTGGATCGCGACAACTTCAAAAAAATCACCGGGCGCGACGGCCTCGCGGAAGTGCTCGCAGGCATCCGGCTCGCGCGCGAACTCGGTTTCGCTCCGGTCAAGGTCAACGCCGTCGTCATCCGCGAAATCAACGACCATGAACTGGAAGCCCTGGCCGAGTTTGCGCGCGCGCAGGACCTGAGCTTTCGCTTCATCGAATTCATGCCGCTCGATTCCGCCCGCGCCTGGCAAAAGGAAATGGTGGTGAGCGGCCGGGAAATTTTGGAACGGCTCCGCGCGAAGTTTGATTTGCAGCTCGTGGCTTCGGACAATCCGCACTCCACCTCGAAGCGTTGGAAATTTTCCGACGGCCGCGGCGAGATCGGCATCATCGCGCCGGTAAGCGAACCTTTCTGCGGCCATTGCAACCGCATCCGCATGACCGCCGACGGTAAAATCCGCACCTGCCTCTTCAGTGTGACGGAACACGATTTGCGCGGCCTGCTGCGCGGCGGTAAATCCGATGCCGACCTCGGTGAGTGGCTCCGAGCCGTCGTCTGGCAAAAGGAAGCGCGGCATCACATCGGCGAGCCGGAGTTCGTCGCGCCGCCGCGTTCGATGAGCTGCATTGGAGGCTGACATGACGAACCCACTCGCAACCCGGATCGCGGCGGCGCTGGGATTTCTGGCGGTCGCGCTCGGCGCGTTTGGTGCGCACGGCTTGAAACAGGTGCTGGAACAAAACCAGGCCGTTGAAGTCTGGAAGACCGCCGCGCTGTATCATCTGGTCCACGCGGTGATGCTGTTCGTGCTGGCGGGCCGCAAACCCTTTCCGCGCGTTCCGTGGCTGAGTTTTTTGATCGGTGTTTTTATTTTCTCCGGCTCGCTGTATGCGCTGGCCGTCACCAATTTGAAATGGCTGGGCGCGATTACTCCGTTGGGTGGCCTGAGTCTGATGGTCGGTTGGATTTGGTTGATGGTTGACGTGAAACATGAAACGTGAAAAAGGGAAAGTGCGCGTGGGTTTTTCCCCATCACGTTTCACGCCTCACGTTTCACCTCCCCCGCATCACCTTTTGACATTCCCCTGATTTCTGTCTGAATGGTGCGATGCGGATTATTAATCTCAACCCCGACACCGACATTGGCGCCAGCTCCTGGTTTGTGGAGATGGACGGCCACCGTCTGCTGCTCGACGCCGGCACCCACCCGAAACTGGAAGGCACCAACAGCCTGCCGCTTTACAAGGCCACCAAGACGAACGACGTGGACGCCATTGCGATTTCCCATTGCCACCACGACCATGTCGGCTCGCTGCCGATGGCGCTGCGGCAGTTTCCCAACGCGCACGTCCTCATGCCGGAGTTGAGCTACTACATTATCGAACGCGTGCTGCACAATTCCGTCAACGTCATGACCCGCCAGCGCGAGGAACTCGGCATCAAGGAATATCCGCTCTACACGCACGACGAGGTGGACGACATCGCGCCGCTCTTTCAAGGCTTCAAATACAACCGCGAAATCGAATGGGCCTCGTTCAAGAAAACCCGCGCCGGCATCCCTTCGCCCACGCTGGAATTTTTCGACGCCGGCCACACGCTGGGTTCCGCCGGCGTCCTTGTGCGCGGCAAGAAGGAGAATGTGTTTTACACCGGCGATGTCTGCTTTCATGACCAGACGATTTTGAAAGGTGCGCGTTTTGAAAACGTCCGCGCCGACGTGCTCATCATGGAAACCACGCGCGGCAACCGCGCCACCCCGCCCGGCCACACGCGCCAGACCGAGGTCGCCCGCCTGAGCGAAGCCATTCTAAAAGCGCAGGCCCGCAAGGGTTCCGTGCTGATCCCCGCCTTCGCGCTCGGCCGCACGCAGGAAATTCTCGCGATGCTCGCGCTGATGATGAAGGAAGGGAAATTGAAGAAGCAGCCGATCTACATCGGCGGACTCGGCCGCGTGTTCACGGAAATTTACGACCTCGAATCGCACCGCGCCCATCGCCAGTTGCCGAACCTGCAACTGCACGAAGCCTTGAACCTTGTCGTGCTCGAAAAAGGCCAGGCGGAATCCATGAAGCTCACGGGCGGGAAAATCTTCGTCATCACCGCCGGCATGATGAGCGAGAAAACCGCCGCGCACGACCTCGCCCTCCGCATGATCGGCGACAAGAAGCACGCGATCTTCCTCGTCGGCTACACCGAGGCCAGCACACCTGGCGGACGGCTCCGCCTGGCGAAAGATGGTGAGACGTTTGTCTTCAGCCCCAGCGGCGGACGCGTGACGCGCCAGTGCGAGATTCAAGAATTTGATCTGACCGCGCACGCCAACCGGGAAGACCTGCTCGACTTCGTAGGCCGCGTCGAGCCGCGCACGGTGCTGCTTGGCCACGGTGATGACGACGCCCGCAAGTGGTTCGAGGACCAGATCCGCACCCGCCATCCCAAGATCAAAGTCATCCAGCCCGGGCCGGGCAAAGTGGTGGAGACGTAAGGGTTTCAGTTTGGGTGTAGCGTCGGCGCTGTACGCCGATGTTGTCGAGCCACAGGCTCGACGCTACAACTAAATTTTGCGTCGTCACCGGTAGGTTGACGGATTAACTTCCCGGCATGTTGTCAGTCAAACCGTGGCGGCCCCTGGCCGTCCTCATTTTTTTCGCCGCGCTGCTGTTTTGCATCTGTCTCGGCGGCGTGACGAGCGACCTCCTGCGACGGCTGCACGTCAACGGCTTCCGGGAGGCGGATGATTTTGGCAACATTCTGTTTGGCACTCTCACCTTCCAAGGTTCAGCGTGTGGATTGATTATTATTTTCTGGCGGCACCACCAGGTCGGCTGGCGGGACGGGTTCGGTTTCAACGGGCCGGAACTGAAACGCGCCCTGCGACTGGCGCTGCTGGTTTTTCTGGCGGCGCTGCCGGCCGTGTGGCTTTTGCAGGCCACCTGTGTCTTCACCCTGACCGCGCTCGGCCACCCGCCGGATGATCAGATGGCCGTGCAGTTGATTGACAACGCCAAATCGTGGTGGGCGCGGAGTTACTTTGCCGTCTTTGCCGTAGTGCTTGCGCCAGTGACGGAGGAATTTATTTTTCGCGGCCTGCTGTATCCGTTTATCAAACAATTCGGCTGGCCGCGGCTGGCCTTCGTCGGAGTCAGCGTTTTATTTGCGGTGATTCATTTCGATGTCGCCACGTTTCTGCCGTTGCTGCTGCTGGCGTTGGTGCTGGTCTGGCTGTACGAAAAAACCGACAACCTGCTTGCGCCGATCACGGTTCACGCCTTGTTCAACGCCAGCAATCTAGCGATGCTGGTACTCAAACATTTTTACCCTGATGCGAAACCGTAATGAACGAATTTGAACTCATCGAAAAATTGACCCGCTCCTTGCCCACCAACAAATCCGTCGTGGTCGGCGCGGGCGACGATTGCGCCGTCCTTGATCTGGGCCTGCCGGACCGACTGCTCCTGTTCAAGACCGACGCCGTGGTCGAAGGCATTCATTTTCAAAAGGACACGCCGCCGGAAAAAATCGGGCACAAGGCGCTGGCCCGTTGTCTCAGCGACATCGCGGCGATGGCCGGCACGCCCACCGCCGCGCTCGTGACGATTGCGTTGCCGAAAACTTTCGACCCGGCGCTCATCGAAAAAATCTACGACGGTTTGAACACGCTCGCCCGCCAGCACGACGTGGCCGTAGTCGGCGGGGAAACCACCACCAATCCCGAGCACATGTTAATTTCCATCTCACTCCTGGGCCATGTTCCGCGCGGCAAAGCCACGCTGCGTTCCGGCGCGGAAGTCGGCGATGCCATCTTCGTGACCGGCGAACTGGGCGGTTCGTTGGCGGGCCGGCATCTGGATTTTTTACCACGCCTCGCCGAAGCACGCTGGCTGGCGCAGCATTTTTCCATTCATGCCATGATGGATTTGAGCGACGGTCTGGCCGGTGATCTGCGCCACATTTTGAAAGCAAGCCGCGTCGGGGCGGAGTTGCTGACGACCGCCATCCCCATCAGCCGCGCAGCGAAACTCATGTCGCGCGCGGAAAGTTCCGCCAAGCCGCCGTTGCTGGCGGCGCTCACCGACGGCGAGGATTTTGAATTGTTGTTCACGGTGGCCAGCAAGGACGCGGTGCCGCTGATGGACGCGTGGAAAAAAGAATTTCCCGAACTACCCCTCAAGTGCATCGGAAAAATCATCGCCCACGAAGGCGTCCATCTGCGCGACCAGCGCGGCGTGCGACCATTTAATGTCCATGGTTACGCACATTTCTCATAACCCCGCCGAGACCGAAGCGCTCGGGGAGGCCTGGGGCCGCGATGCTCAAAGCGGCCTGGTCATCGCCCTATCGGGCGATCTGGGGGCGGGCAAGACGCAGTTTGTCAAAGGCCTTGCACGCGGTTTGGGCATCACCACGCGCGTGCATTCGCCGACGTTCACGCTCGTCAACGAATATCCCGGCGGACGGCTGCCGCTGTTTCATCTCGACCTCTACCGGCTCGAAACGCGGGCGCAAATTTTGTCGTCGGGGGTCGAGGAGTATCTCAACCCGTCGGGTGTGGCGGTCATCGAATGGGCGGAGCGAATTGTGCATGACGACTTGCAAATGCTGAATCTGCGCCGGGTGAAAATCGAGATCGTCAGCGAATCCGAGCGGCGAATTGTTTATGAAGATTTTGGCGCTTGAATTTTCCTCACCGCAACGAAGCGTCGCCGTGTTGAACGGCTTGGCGTGCTGCGAGGTGGTTGAGACGGCTGTTCGTCACACGGCAGCGCTGGGCATGATGGCGAAGGTTTTGGCCGACGCCGGGCTGGAGCGCGAACAGATCGAGTGCCTCGTCGTTGGGCTTGGGCCCGGTTCCTACCACGGCATTCGCGCGGCGATTGCGCTGGCGCAGGGCTGGCAGCTTGCCAACGGCGTGAAACTGCTAGGCATCAGCAGCACCGAAGTGATCGCGGCGCAGGCGCAAGCCGAGGGGTTTTCTGGAACGGCCAGCGTGGTCGTGGATGCCCAGCGCAATGAGTTTTATCTGGCGCGCTATGAAATTACCCCTGTTACCTGCCGGGAAATTGAGCCGCTGCGGATCGCGACCTTGGCCGAGGTGCGGGCGCGCGAAACAGCGGAAGAAATTTTGATCGGGCCGGAAGTCACGCGGTGGTTTGCGTCGGGACAAATTATTTTCCCCCACGCGGCGACGCTGGCCCGACTGGCCGCGACCCGGAACGATTTTATGGCGGGCGGAAAGCTGGAGCCGATTTATCTGCGCGAGACCGCGTTTGTCAAAGCCCCGCCGTTGCGGGCGATCACTTAAAATGAAAGCCGCTGTTCTGTACGGAAAAGAAGATGTTCGCGTCGAAGACCTCCTGCCCGCCGTGTTGAAGCCGGGCGAGGTGCGGATTCAAATTGAAGCCGCGCTCACTTGCGGCACCGACCTGAAAGTTTTCCGGCGCGGCTATCACGCGAAGATGATCGTGCCGCCGGCGGTGTTCGGGCATGAACTGGCGGGGGTGGTTTCGGAGCTGGGGGCTGGCGTCTCGGAGCAGGGGTGGAAAACTGGCGAGCGCGTTGTCGTGGCGAACTCCGCGCCGTGCGGTGGTTGTTTTCATTGCCACAACCAACAGGAAAACCTTTGCGATGATTTGCTCTTTCTCAACGGCGCCTACGCGGAATCCCTCGTGGTGCCGGTACGCCTCGTGCAAAAAAATCTGCTGCGGTTAAAACCAACGACGGCGTTTCGCGACGCCGCCTTGACGGAGCCGCTGGCGTGCGTGGTGCAGGGCATCGAAGACCTGCAACTGCGCGCAGAACTGCAGGTGCTGGTGATCGGCGCGGGGCCGATTGGCTTGATGTTTGTGGCGCTGGCAAAAAATCTTGGCTGCGACGTGACGGTGGCGGGACGACGCGCCGTGCGGCTTGAAGCCGCGAAGAAGTTGGGCGCGGCTCATGTCATTGACATCGGCGAC
This sequence comes from Verrucomicrobiota bacterium, assembly GCA_025363535.1. Classification (GTDB taxonomy): domain Bacteria; phylum Verrucomicrobiota; class Verrucomicrobiia; order Limisphaerales; family CAIQOK01; genus CAIQOK01. The sequence continues at coordinate 8,247 of JANYDP010000204.1, forward strand.
GGCCACGACCTGGTCGCGAAAGTACGCGCGGTGTCCAAAGCGAATTTCGATGTCGTCATTGAAGCCGTCGGCAAGTCAGAAGTATGGGAGGCATGCGTGCATCTCGTGCGCAAGGGTGGCAAGGTGAATTTCTTCGGAGGCTGTCCGGCGGGCACGGCAATCACGCTGGACACGACGTTGATTCATTATTCCAACCTGACGTTGCGCGCGAGTTTTCATCACACGCCGCAAACGATTCGCCGCGCGCTGGAGTTTATTGAGGCGGGCACGATTCGCGCGGCGGATTTTGTGGACGGCGAATGCGCGCTGAGTCAATTGCCGGAGTTGCTCAAGGCGATGACGGCGGGGAATCGCGTGGTGAAGACGCTGGTGAATGTGAGGGCGTGATGCGTGAAACGTGATTGGAAATTCACGCATCACGCTTCAAATTTCCCGCCGCTTCATCTGCCGGTGAACAAATAAATAGTAGAGCACACCCACCACCAAGAGAAATCCACCCAACATGAACGTGACCTTGTGCATCGCGCCTTTGCTGATCTGGCTGCCCACTGTCACCCCCAACCAGCACAGCACCGCGCTCCAGAACCCGGCCCCGGCCAGCGTGTAGAGGGAGTATTTCCAGAAATCCATCCGGACAATCCCGGCGGGAATGCCGATGAGATGCCGCACCACGGGCAGCAGGCGGGCGGCGAAAATTCCAAACGCGCCGTAATGCGCCGCCCAGCGTTCTGCCCCCTCAATTTTTTCCACCGAGATTAAAAAGTATTTTCCGTAGCGCAACACAAAGGGTCGTCCAGCTCCGCGCGCCACCCAATACATCAAGGCCGCGCCAAGCCACGACCCGACCGCGCCGAAGATCACGAGGATGATTTGCGCGGTCCAGCCGGTATAGCGGGTGCCGAGGAGTTCCAGCCCATTACCGCTCCAGGCTTGGTAGGCGGCGGGTGGGATGATGACTTCGCTGGGGATGGGCAACACGGTGCTCTCGGCGGTCATCAACAAGCCGACGGCCCAATAGCCCCATTGATCCAGCACGTTGGAATACCAGTCGGTCAGTTGCTTTAACATGGCGGGTGGTTATAGCGGAAATTGAAGCCAGAGCAATCCGTGAATTTGGAAATCACTGCCGTTCGTATTCACCTTTGCCGAGGCGCTTCAGGACGGTGAAGCCAGCCTTCTTCGCGTCGGAGATGGAGAGGGGTTTAAGTTTGATGGGCGAGCTGAAGGAGGAAATGATTTTGCGGACGGGCTTCTTGCACGCGGGGCATTTGACGAGCGGCACGGCTGAGAGTGGGCGGTTCAGGGTGAACTTGCCGCCGCAGACCTTGCAGTCGCCCTCGCACAGTTCGTATTCGTAAATCGGCACGGCCTAATCTTGAATTTCAACGGGCGAATGTCGAATTAAAATGTCGCCCGCCGCCGCTGAAGGTTGAAAGATATTAATCGCAGATGCCGCCGATTGGCGCGGATTAAAACCTTTGCTGAAACAATGCCCGCTGCGGTTTGCAACTGGATGCCCGTCCCTGGATCAACTTGATTTGGCTTTCGCCCCTTCGCCTGCTTCACGCGACACCCCGGGCTGCCGCACCACTTTTCTCCTTGAAACTCGCGGGGTTTGGCCTGATATGTGGCGCGACGCAAATGCATTCGCCCTCCTCGAAACTTGCCCAACATGGGTCGCTGAACACGGAAAGTCCGTTGCGCGATCTGGAGGCGATCATCCGGTCGCGGACGCCGTTGATCGCGGTGGAGAGCAACGAAGAGCCGCAGATCGTGTCGCTCGTGCGGCAGATCAGCCGACGGCTGCAACTCAAGCCATTTCGCTGGACGGTCACGGAAGGCTTGCAGGCGTTTGATCCGAACGACCAGCCGTCACGCTCGGTTCTCAAATCGCAGGACCTGCTGAATTTCATCAAGACGGATGCCGCCGACAGCTTGTTTGTGTTGCTCGATTTTCATCCGTATCTGAAGGACGACATTCACGTCCGGTTGTTGAAAGATTTCGCGCTGCTGTATCCGCAACATTTTTCCACCGTCGTGCTGGTCGGCTGCTCGCTTTCGGTGCCGGAGGAACTGCGGCCCTACACCGCCCAATTTCGTCTGCCGCTGCCCAGCGCGGATGAGTTGCGCGGCATCGTCTATGACGTCGCCGCCGACTGGGGTGCCGAGCATGGCCGGCGCGACGTGCAGACGACCAACAAGGTGGTGGATCTCCTGGTGCGCAATCTCGCCGGGCTGACCGCCACCGATGCGCGGCGACTGGCGATGAAAGCGATCAATGACGACGGGGTGATTTCCGAGTCCGAGATCCCCGAGGTCATGCGTGCGAAGTACGAACTGCTCGGCCGCGATGCGCTCCTGGCGTTTGAATATGACACGGTGCAATTTTCCGAGATTGGTGGCATGGCCCGGCTGCGCGGCTGGCTGGAGATGCGCCGAAGTGTTTTCATTGAAGGCGAGGAAAACCTGGATCCACCGCGCGGCGTTCTGCTGCTGGGCGTGCAAGGTTGCGGCAAAAGTCTGGCGGCCAAAGCCACGGCGGGAATTCTCGGAGTGCCGCTGCTGCGGCTGGATTTTGGCGTGCTCTACAACAAGTATTACGGCGAGACCGAACGCAACTTGCGCAAATCCCTCGAAATGGCCGAGGTGATGTCGCCGTGCGTCCTGTGGATGGACGAGATCGAAAAAGGTCTGGCGGCGGACGGCAATGACGACGGCCTTTCGCGGCGCGTTCTCGGCACGCTGTTGACCTGGATGTCCGAACGGAAGCAGCCGGTTTTTCTCGTCGCCACCGCGAACGACATCACGCAACTGCCGCCGGAGTTTGTCCGCAAAGGCCGCTTCGATGAAATCTTCTTTGTGGACCTGCCTTCCGCACGTAATCGCGGCGACATCTTCAGCATCCACCTGCGCAAGCGCAGTCTTGATCCGGCGAATTTCGAGCTGCCGCCCTTGATCGAGGCGACCGAAGGTTTCTCCGGTTCGGAAATTGAGCAGGCCATCGTGTCCTCGATGTACACCGCCCACGCGCAGAACCGGTCGGCGGAGCAGGCCGACTTGCTGGCGGAAATCCGGCAGACGCGACCGCTCTC